>CAMNZV010000159.1 GCA_946575275.1 uncultured Clostridium sp.
GTAACCCCTAAAGAAATTGATTTAATGATAGAATCCTTATGTAAGATAATTGCAAATGGTATAAACATTGCAACACAACCCAATTTAACCTTAGAGAATATTAATAAGTTTTTAAACTAGTAATATTGATAGACTCACTTCATATATTTAAATATAGTTGTAAATTACGAGACACTATAATTGTTATTGAGTGAGGTGTTTTCATTTTGGGAAGCAGTATGGGGAAAAAAAATATAAATTTTATTATGATTATATTTATAATAGTAATTGGAATATTTTCCTTTAGAGTAATTAATATTTTAAGCTCTAATAGAGAAAGGGGTGGATATGCCTATGTACAATTATTAAACTTTGGTATTCCCTATATAGAAATTGAAGCTTACAATAATGAAGATTATGTTGAAAATAATCTATCCATGAAGCAGGTATGTCTTGAAGCTATAGGGTTAAAAAAAATTAATTTTTTGAGTATTATTTCAGGGGAAGTAAGTTTGTTTAATATGGAATACACAAATTCAAATAATGTTGCATCATTAAATATAAATCCATTTCAAATTAGTGATTCTGCTATAAATAATGTTAAAGTTGTAGATAATAGCTTAAAAAAGGTTATAGATCAATCAAAACCAGAAGTGTTAATATATCACACTCATACCACAGAAGGTTATGGGGAGGGAAGTCCAGATTCTGACAATGAAAATTTAAATGTGGTTGGCGTTGGAAACGAACTTGCAAAAGAGCTTGAAGAAAACTATGGAATTAGTGTAATACATGATAAAACAAATCATAGTATATCTTATGTAGGTTGCTATCAAAGATCAAATGAAACAGTTTCAAATTATCTTAAAAAGTATGGAGACTTTAAAATGATAATAGATCTTCATAGGGATGCAGTAGATAATAAGAATGCTGTAACAACAACTATTAATGGAGAAAGTGTAGCAAGAGTTATGATGGTAAATTCCAAAAATAGTACTAGATATAATAAAAATAAAGAAACAACAGAATTCCTTATGAACAAAATGGAAGAACTATATCCAGGGCTAACAAGAAAAATATTTACTTACAATCATGGACTTCTAGCTTTTAATCAAAGTTTAAGTGATGGAAGTGTGTTAATTGAATGTGGTTCCAATTCAAATACACCTAAGGAAGCACAAAATTCAGCTAAATATATTGCAAGGGCTATAGCAGAATATATTAATGGATAACTTACTATAGCTGTAAAAAACCTCTTTTATTAGGGGTTTTTTTATGTATAGAAATAGAAAAGGTGGGAATGATATTAAATATATGTTGTAAAGAAAAAATAAAGGATAGGAGAAATTATGTATAAAAAAAAGGAATTTGTAACATTTGTAATGATATTATTATTTTTTATAGCTATAATAGGAATTATAAAAATTAATATTATAAACTCTGAAATTTTATCACCAATTAATGCAATTGAATATAGTAATGAAGATGAAAAAAAATTAAGTGAGGCATATTTAGATTTTATAACTGATGAATCCTACGTAAAGATTTATAAGATAGATGATTTTCAGTATCTTGTTAAAATAGGAGATAATGATTTTAAAATTACAAATCAATGGAGTATAATAGATAATATGAAAAATATTTTTAATAAAATAGAAGAGTTTATATTAAGATTATGATATAATTGACATTATTTTAAGTTTTGGGGGATATAGATATATTATGAGTGAAGATAGAAAGCAATACATAAGAAATTTTTCAATAGTAGCCCATATAGACCATGGTAAGTCTACATTAGCAGATAGATTATTGGAGGCAACAGGAACTTTAACACAAAGGGAAATGGAATCTCAAGTATTAGATAATATGGACCTTGAAAGGGAAAGAGGAATTACAATAAAGTCCCAAGCAGCTAGACTTATTTATAAAAGAAATGATGGGCATGAATATACTTTAAATCTTATTGATACTCCAGGACATGTAGATTTTACTTACGAAGTTTCAAGGAGTTTAGCAGCCTGTGAGGGTGCACTACTAGTAGTAGATGCAACTCAAGGAATTCAAGCACAAACTTTAGCTAATTGTTATTTAGCTTTAGATAATGATCTTGAAATAGCTCCAGTTATAAACAAAATTGATCTTCCATCCCAAAGGGCAGAAGAAGTTAAACATGAAATTGAAGATGTTATTGGTATAGAAGCGCAATCAGCTCCAATGATATCTGCAAAAACAGGTCTTAATATTAATGAAGTTTTAGAAGAAAAAGTAGAGAGGCTCCCACCACCTAGTGGAGATGAAAATGGACCTTTAAAAGCTTTAATATTTGATTCCTGTTATGATAGCTACAAAGGTGTTGTGTGTTATGTAAGGGTAAAAGATGGAATTGTAAAGCCTGGAAGTAAAATTAAGTTAATGGCAACAAATAAAGTTTACGAAGTAGTAGAAGTTGGAGTATTTACACCTAAGCTTATGCCTATTAAGGAATTAAGAGCTGGAGATGTGGGATACATTGCAGGTTCAATTAAAAATGTTAGGGATGCAAGGGTAGGAGATACAATAACTGATGCAAATAACCCAACAGAAAAAGCACTTCCAGGATATAAACCTGCTATTCCTATGGTGTATTCAGGAATATATCCAGTAGATGGGGCTAAATATGATGAACTTAAAGAAGCATTAGAAAAATTACAAATAAATGATGCAGCTTTAATGTTTGAACCTGAAACATCAGTGGCATTAGTATTTGGTTTTAGATGTGGTTTTCTTGGATTATTACATATGGAAATAATTCAAGAAAGAATAGAAAGAGAATTTAATTTAGATATTATTACAACAGCACCATCTGTAATATATAAAATTACAAAAACTGATGGTGAAAAGTTTGACATAACAAATCCAACAAATCTTCCTAAAACTACAGAAATAGACTATATGGAAGAACCTATTGTTAAAACTGCTATAATAACACCAACTGATTATGTAGGTGCTGTTATGGAGCTTTGTCAAGAAAGAAGAGGAATATACATCAATATGGAATATATAGAACAAACTAGAGCTGTAATTAATTATGAAATTCCATTAAATGAAATTATTTTTGACTTTTTTGATACCTTAAAATCTAGGACAAGAGGATATGCATCTTTAGATTATGAATATAAAGGATATGTTAAAACAGAACTTGTAAAATTGGATATATTATTAAATGGAGATGTAGTTGATGCACTATCAATGATTGTTCCAAGTGAAAAAGCCTACAGTAAAGGTAGAGCAATAGCAGAAAAATTAAAAGAAATTATCCCAAGACAAATGTTTGAAGTACCTATTCAAGCAGCAGTAGGTGCAAAGGTGATTGCAAGGGAAACTGTAAAAGCTATGAGAAAAGATGTACTTGCAAAATGCTATGGAGGGGATATTTCTAGAAAGAAGAAATTACTTGAAAAACAAAAAGAAGGTAAAAAGAGAATGCGTCAGGTAGGTTCAGTTGAAGTACCACAGGAAGCATTTATGGCAGTATTAAAAGTAAACTAAAATAAAAGGGTGGCACATGTCACCCTTTTATTATTAGTTAATTAAGGTAAGGAAGTGTAGTAAATGAAAGAGATATCCTTGTATATTCATATACCTTTTTGCAAAAGTAAATGTTTATATTGTGATTTTACATCCTTTTCTTCAATGGAGTCATATATGAAGGATTACATTTTGGAATTAGAGAAGGAGATTAATTTAAAATGCAAAAATTATCTAATTAGAAGTTTATTTATTGGTGGTGGAACACCTTCATATCTTGATACAAATAATTTAAAACAATTGATGAAAATAATAAATACTTTAAAATATAAAGATAATGCTGAAAAAACAATAGAATGTAATCCAGGTACATTAAATGAAAAGAAGTTAGCTATTATTAAATTAGGTGGAATTAATAGACTAAGTTTTGGATTACAATGTGTACAAAACAATCTACTTAAGTCTATTGGAAGAATTCATAATTATGAGGATTTTTATGAGAATTACACACTTGCTAGAAAATATGGATTTAATAATATAAACATAGATATTATGTTTGGACTTCCAAATCAAACTGTTAATAATTGGAGGGAAACCTTAAATAAAATAATGGAATTAAAACCTGAACATATTTCTGCCTATAGTTTAATTATAGAAGAAGAAACAGTTTTTTACAATTTATATAATGAAGGTAAAATAACCCTACCAACTGAAGAAGATGAGGAGACAATGTATAATATAGGTGTTGAAATATTAGAGAGTAATGGATATAAGCAATATGAAATTTCAAACTTTGCTTTAGAGAATAAGGAATGTTTTCATAATAAAGTATATTGGAAGTGTGAGGAATATATTGGAGTTGGACTTGGAGCAAGCTCCTTTATCAATGGTAAAAGAATAAAGAATACAACAAAAATAAAAGAATATATTGTAAATGATAAGAGAAGTATTGAAATTGTTGAAAATGTAAATACTAAAAAAGATAACATAGAAGAATTTATGTTTATGGGATTAAGAATGATAAAGGGAATAAGTGAGGAAGAATTTTATAATAGATTTTATATTAAAATTGATGTTCTGTATAAAGAGGTAATTAATAAAAATATAAAATTAGGATTGCTTAAAAGGCAAGATGGGAGGATTTCTTTAACTAAAAAAGGTCTAAAACTTTCAAATATAGTAATGAGTGAAATGATTTTATAAAAGTTAAAGATATCAGAAGAAAATTAGAGGAAATTAAAGAAATAGCCTTCCAATTTCAATTAATTAGAATTATTGTGCATATTGATTATTGACAAATTAATAAATAAAGAATATATTAAAAACATAGTCATTAGCACTCGACAGTTATGAGTGCTAACAATACGAGGTGATATGTATGACTATTGATAAA
>CAMNZV010000160.1 GCA_946575275.1 uncultured Clostridium sp.
GGATATCTATTATATAAATAGAATTAACATAGATAAGTACATTATAGAAGGGATATTTAAAATGAATAATAGTCTTAACTTTAATTTAGGCGATAAAATTTCAATATGTCATAATGAGTATACAGTTTTAGGGATGATTACTTTTACAAATGAGGCTGATGAATGTACCTATTATGAATACAAAATTAAGAGCAAGAATAATGGAAAGATAAAATGGCTTAGTATTGATGAAACATATGAAGAATATGGACTTTATACTAAGCATATCTTGAAAATAAAATTAGATGGCTATACTAAGAAGGATTATGGAAAGGCAAAGGTTGTTAATTATAAGGGTTCTGTAGATGTAGATCTTTGTGATATAGTACATTATACTGAATATGAGGATATTACAGAGACAAAAATTATTTCCATTGAAGAATGGGAAGATGAAGTAGAGTATTCAAGTGGTGTATATATAGAGAAAGAGGATATTGAGCTATTATATAGAAGTACTAGCCCTTATGAGGCTAATATACCACAAATTAATATAAAGCACATACTTGTTTTATTAGTGTTTATAATTGGTGGAGCAATTAGTGCTTTTGTATATTTTAATGTAGGTAAAACACCTATAAATGAATTCTTAAGTAAAGAAGATAGTCATTTTGTTTATACAACATCCATAACCTCAGATTTAAATTCAAAGGAAAAGGCAAATGTCTACAATTCAGATTTATCAATAGATGAAACTGCAAAATCTATAATTGAAGGAATTAAGGGTAACGTAAAGGATGTACAACAAAATCAAATAGATCAATCTATAGTTATTTTAACTGACAATGAATACAGTATAGTTTATAATGATATAGAAAACAAAATCTTAGTTCATAATAGCACTAGAAAATTTGCATATTCAAGTACAAATACATTATATAATGCTACAGAAGAAACAGATGATTTTTACCGTAATTATTACTATAATTATGCACTAAGTGAAGATACGTCAAAATATAGTTCAAATACTAATGGTTATGGGTCAAGTAGAATTTATCGTAGACCAATGTTTTCATCTGACAATTATTATAATGATTATTCAAGCAGTGTACGTCAAAGTAGTATAAATACAAGAAATTCATCTGGTGGTGGAACTAGTTCTGGAAAATAGGAGGAGAAAAAATGAATGAAATAATAAGTACAACAATATATTCATGTCTTGGAATATTTTTAATGTTATTTGGAACCTTTATTATAGATCTAATAATACCCTGCGATTTCCAAGTAGAAATAAAGAAGAGAAATGTTGCAGTAGGCTATATTACAGCAGGTTCATCAATTGCAGTTGGAACAATTTTAAAACATGCAATTATGTCCCCAGGGGTATATTCAGCTGAGCAATCCTTAATAGGTGGAATAGGCAGTACATTTTTATACTTTACTATAGGAATTATTTTTTGTATTATTGGATATAAAATAATACAACTATTTAACACTAAGTATAATATAAATAAAGAAATAGAAGATGGAAATCCTGCTGTAGGTCTTATGGTTATGGGATTTTTTATAGGTCTTTCTTTAGTTATTAGTGGGGCTATATATTAATATGGATGAAAAAACAAAAGAATTTAAATATAAACTATTATTATTAACTACCCTTGTAATTTCAGGATGTTCAATTATATATGAAGTTTTAATAAGTTCAGTTAGTTCATATTTAGTTGGCGACAGTATAAAACAATTTTCAATTACAATAGGTATATATATGTGTGCTATGGGAATAGGATCATATATTTCAAAATATATTAAAAGCAATCTATTTGATTGGTTTGTATTTATAGAAATAGGAGTAGGCTTTATAGGTGGCTTTTCTGCAATTGTTTTATTTTTATCTAATATTTATTTAGAATCCTATGCATTAATAATGTACTTTGAAATTACTATAATTGGAACATTTGTAGGACTTGAGATTCCTCTTCTTACAAGAATAATTGAAGAAAATAGTAATAATCTAAGAATAACTTTATCAAGTATATTTTGTTTTGATTATATAGGTGGGCTAATTGGATCTATTGCATTTCCATTAATTATCCTACCTAATTTAGGTTATTTTACAACTGCTTTCTTAATAGGAACATTAAATATAATAGCTGCAATAGTTATAATATTTAAGTATAACAATTATGTAAAAAAAATCAGACTACTTAGATTTTTGGCAATAGTTGGTCTTATTTTAATGATTATAGGAACAATTTTTTCGGAAAATATAGCAACTGGTATTGAGAATAATTTATATAGGGACAAAATCATATTATCAAAGGAAACACCATATCAAAAAATAGTAGTTACAAAGCACAAGGATGATTTAAGATTATTTTTAAATGGTAATATACAATTTTCTTCAAGTGATGAATATAGATACCATGAAGCCTTAATTCATGTACCAATGAGCTTGGCTACTAATCCAGAAAAAATATTGGTTTTAGGTGGTGGGGATGGTCTTGCCCTTCGAGAAATTTTAAAATATGAGGAAGTACAAAAAATAACATTAGTGGATTTAGATGAAGAAATGACTAGTCTTTGTAGCAATAATAAAGATATTGTTAAGCTAAATGAAGGATCATTAAGTGATAATAAGGTTAATATTGTAAATGAAGATGCCTATAAGTTTTTAGAAAATAACAATGAACTTTACGATGTTATAATTGTTGATTTGCCAGACCCAAATAATGAAAGTCTAAATAAACTATATACTAATATTTTTTATAGATTATGCAGTAATAGCTTAAAATTTAAAGGTGTTATGTCCATTCAATCAACAAGCCCATATTATGCAAAGGAAGCCTTTTGGTGTATTAATAAAACTATTTTACTAGAAGATTTAAATGTAGTACCATATCATATATGGGTACCATCCTTTGGAGATTGGGGTTTTCAATTGGCATCTAAGGATACAATAGACATTAGTAAAATAAAAATAAATGTTCAAACTAAGTTTTTAAACAATACAAATATACAAGGAGTTTTTTTATTTTCAGAAGATGAAAAAACAAATTTAGGCAATATTAATCCAAATACATTGTCAAATCCTAAGTTAATATCTTATTACTTAGAAGCAGAAAAGAGATGGAGATAACTAATTATGAATAAGAAAAATTTAAATAATATAAAACTAACATCAGATGAAAAGAATAAAATGATATCAGATATACAGGATTTTTTCTATGAAAATAGGGGAGAGGAGCTTGGGGTAATTGCAAGTTCTGAAATTTTAGACTTTTTTATAGAAAAGCTTGGAAACAAGATTTATAATAAAGGATTAGATGAGGCAAAATTATGGTACTCAAGTTCAATGCAAAATTTACAATCAGACTATTATAGTATATATAAAAATGAAAATTAAAGATGGGATTATTTATGAAGAAAAATAAGCTAACTAAAGAAGAACTTAAAAAACTTAATGAACCACCAAATCTTACAGTTCTTGAAGAGGTGGGTAATGCAGTAACACACGGTATTGGTGCAATTTTATCAATAGCAGGATTTGTACTTCTTTTGTTAAAGTCAGATACAGGATTAAAAATAATGTCTTCATGTTTTTATGGAATAAGTTTATTTTTAATGATGCTAATGAGCTGTTTATATCATTCCTTTAAAAGTGGTTCTACCGTAAAAAGACTTTGGAGAAGATTTGATTATTCATCTATTTATCTTTTAATTGGAGGTACCTTTGCGCCATTTTACCTTGTTTATTATGGAGATACTTTAGGGGTAATTCTTTTTTCAGTACAATGGACATTGATTTTACTTGGAGTAGTACTCCTTAGCATATTTGGTCCTGGTAGATTTAGAATCCTTCATTTTACCTTATATTTTGTTATTGGATGGAGTGCCTTGATTTTTATACCAAGTTGGATACAACATAATATAAATCTTTTTTGGTTTATAATAACTGGAGGAATAATATATACAGTTGGAATGATTCCCTTTTGCCGCGATAAACAATATGACCATTTTATATGGCATTTTTTTGTTCTTTTAGGTGCAATATTGCATTGGTTTGGAATATACCTTTATATATATTAATTACTTACATTAAGGGAGATGATAATAATGGCACTTACGCCAATGATGGCACAATATGTTGAAATGAAAGAAAAATATAATGATTGTATTTTGTTTTATAGGGTTGGAGATTTTTATGAAATGTTTTTTGAGGATGCAAAGGAGGCATCTAAAGCCTTAGAACTTGTTTTAACTGGGAAGGATTGTGGTCTTACAGAAAGGGCACCAATGTGCGGAATTCCCTATCATGCAGCCTCCTCCTATATTTCAAGATTAATTTCAAAGGGATATAAGGTTGCCATATGTGAACAGGTAGAGGATCCAAAGCTTGCAAAAGGATTAGTAAAAAGGGATGTTGTAAAAGTTATAACTCCTGGTACCTATATAGATGAAAGTGCAAGTGGTATAAATTTAAATACATATTTAGTTTCTATTTATGAAAATGAGGAAAATATAGGGCTTGCCTTAACAGACATTAGTACTGGTGAGTTTAAAGTAACCTCCTTTACATATTTTAAAACTACTTTGTTTGATGAGTTATCTAAAATTATGCCAAAAGAAATAATTGTTGATAATAACATTTCAAGTGATCTTGAAAATGAAATACATTCACTAACTAACGCTATAATTACAAAAAAAGACATTGCTTCATTTATGGTTACAGATGATGAACTTAAAAATCAATTTACTGAGGTAGTGGTTGATGGACTTGATTTAACAAGTAAAAATGTTTCGAAAATTTTATTAAAATATATTTTTGAAACACAAAAAACAAGTTTAACTAATATAAATTTTTTAGAGTATTATAATAT
>CAMNZV010000161.1 GCA_946575275.1 uncultured Clostridium sp.
TAGGGGTTTATCAACCTTTGCCATAAATAACATTTGAGCTCTTGGTGCTGTATCTATTTTTTCTCCATTAATCTCTCTAAGATCTAATAGTTTAACAGAAAAACTATCACCTTCTGGTCTAAGTATAGAAACTTCATCGCCCTCAAATACCTTATTCCTTTGTTCTATTAAAGCTATTTTTGTTTCTTCGTTATACTCTTTTACAATTCCAACTATATCGGCAGTTCTTATATATGATGAATCCTCAAATATTTGTTTATCTTTTTCTCCAAAATAAAAGCCTGTATGGTAATTTCTATGACTTACCTTTAATAAACTTTCCATCCATTTCTCATTAAATTTATAATTTTCAGGATCTTTTATGTATGTATCTACCGCTTGCCTATAGGCTTTAACTACGGCTGCTACATAATAGGCACTTTTCATTCTTCCTTCAATTTTCAAAGAATAAACTCCGCTTTCTATTACCTTATCAATATGTTCTATCATGCATAGATCCTTTGAATTCATTATATAAGTACCTTTGTCATCTTCAATAATCTGATAGTATTCCCCAGGTCTTTTTTCTTCAACTAAATAATATTTATACCTACAAGCTTGAGCACAAGCACCTCTATTAGAATCTCTACCTGTCATATAGTTAGATAAAAGGCATCTCCCTGAATAGCTCATACACATTGCACCATGAACAAAAGCTTCTAAATCACAACTATTTGGAAGTTGTTCTCTAATTTCTTTTATTTCATTAAGAGATAATTCTCTAGCTAAAACAACTCTTTTAACACCCATTTCATGCCAAAATTTTGCTGCTCTCCAGTTAACATTATTAGCTTGAGTACTTAAATGAATTTCCATATTAGGAATAACTTCTTTAGCTATTGAAATAATAGATGGATCTGATGCTAGAATTGCATCAACATTACATTTTTCTAAATTTCTTAAATATTCTTCTGCCCCTACTAAATCACTATTATGGGGAAAGACATTTACCACAACATACACTTTTCTATCCCTGTCATGTGCATATTTAACTCCCTCAATTATTTCTTCATTTGTGAAGTTATCAGCAAAAGCCCTTAAATTTAGTTTACTTCCCCCTAAATATACAGCGTCAGCTCCAAAATCTATTGCTGTTTTAAGTTTTTCTAAATTTCCAGCTGGTGCTAATATTTCTGGTTTTCTCATTGCTACACTCTCCTTTTTGTAATAGCAATTCCATCTCCCATAGGAATTACTGATGTTATTAAGTTTTCATCTTTTGATACTATATCTAAATAATTTCTCATTCTCTTTACTATTGTAATCTTTCTTCTTTTAACTAGGTCATTACAAGGAACCATACCTCTAAACAAAACATTGTCTGCAATTATTATACCATCTTCTTTTAGAAGTCTTAAACAATGTGGTAAAAAGTGATTATAATGACCTTTACCTGCATCCATAAAGATTATATCAAAGGAGTCATCTAAGGATTCTAATATTTCTAAACAATCCCCTTCCTTTATAGTAATTTTATTATTCAAGTTAAATTTTTCTAAGTTTTGTTTTGCCATTTCTATCATTTTTTCATCACGTTCTATTGTAACTATAGATGGATTTGTATTTGATGCCTGATACATTAAAATAGATGAATATCCTATAGCCGTACCAAGTTCTAGTATTTTTAATGGTTTTTTCATGCTTACCATAAATTCAAGAAATTTTGCCGTTTCCTTTTGAACTATTGGCACTTTATTTTCCCTTGCAAAATGTTCTATCTCTGAAAGTATTCCTGTATCTTCTGGTATTAATCCTCTAATATATTCTTCCATATATTCATATGTAATATTACTCACAAGCTTCCATTCCTCCACTTTATTTAATATTCATTTCTTTTTTTGCCTCTTCATGTTCTTTTTCTGTTTTTGAGAAAGAAGTAGAAACACCATCCTTTGTTAAAAAATACAAATAACTTGTTTTATCTGGCACAAGTACTGCCTTTATTGATTCTATTCCTGGACTTGCTATTGGTCCAATTGGTAGTCCTGAATATTTATATGTATTATAAGGAGATTCAACTTGAATATCTGAATAAGATAAAATAGTATTCCCCTCATATCCAATTACATAATTTACTGTTGAACAAAATTCCAGTTTCATATCTTTGCTAATTCTGTTTTCAATAACTGATGCAACTTTTGGTCTTTCCTCATCAATTCTCACTTCTTTTTCAACTAATGAAGCTTTAATTATAATCTTCTCAATGTCCTTTTTATCAACTAAAACCCCAGTATCACTTTCAGCCTGTTTAAACTCTTCTAAAAATTTATCTAGCATTGTCTTAATAACTTCTTCCGGCTTTGAATCTAAAGTAAAAAAATAAGTTTCAGGATATAAATAACCCTCTAAATTATAAGTCTTATTAGGATTGTTTACTATGTAATCTGGTAATTCATATACCTTTACTGCATCATAAAATTCTTTAGCAGTAAATAATCCTTTTTCTTCACATACCTTTCCTATTTTTTCAATGGTATATCCTTCTGGTATGGTAATGGCTACTTGATTTTTAGATAAATCTTCATTTTCAAGCATATCAATAAAATCATTTAAAGATGTTTCTTTAGAAATATCGTAGTTGCCGGGAAGAATTTTAGGATTTATATCATTTAATTTCACTTTAATTTTCATCATTAATTTACTTTTTAATAGCCCTTTTTCCTCTAGGTCATTTATTATTGACCACAAACCTTCTCCACTAACAACAGTAATTGATGTAGTCTCAATATTTTTTTTAAATGGATATTTTGTTGCATTTGAATAATAAAATATGGTTGAAATAAATAAAACTACAATTACACATATTAAAAGTATAATAATATTCCTTTTTTTCATAGATTCCTCCATATATAAAATAGGCTGCCGCTAAGATGTTAGTCTTTTGGGCAGCTATTTTTATATTGTATTATTTTTTATTTCTACTAATAAGTCTTCTTCTTTCACCTGGATCTAATGCTATTTTTCTCATTCTAATGTTTTTAGGTGTAACTTCTACAAGTTCATCATTATTGATAAATTCTAATGAATTTTCAAGGGACATAACAACTGGTGGTACAAGTTTAACTGCATCATCAGCTCCTGAAGATCTTGTATTTGTTAATTTCTTACCTTTACATACATTAATATCTAAATCATCTGCTCTTCCGCATACCCCTACAACCATTCCAGTATACACAGGAACACCAGCACCTATAAACAATGACCCCTTATCTTGAGCATTGAATAATCCATATGCTATAGCATCTCCAGTTTCAAAGGATACTATTGATCCTCTACTTCTTGTTGGAATATCTCCTTTGAATGGTCCATAACTATCAAATACATGATTCATTATACCATTACCTTTTGTATCTGTCATAAATTCATTTCTGAATCCTATTAATCCTCTAGCTGGTATTTTGAACTCTAACCTTGAATATCCATTAACAGCTGATGTCATATTAACCATTTCACCTTTTCTAGGCCCTAGTTTTTCCATAACTGGTCCCATAAATTCTTCTGGTACATCTATAGTTAAATATTCCATTGGTTCTAATTTCTTACCGTTTTCTTCTTTGAAAATTACATTGGCTTTTGAAACTTGGAATTCATAACCTTCTCTTCTCATAGTTTCTATAAGAATTGATAAATGAAGTTCACCTCTACCTGATACTTCAAAGCAATCTGAAGTTATTTCCTTAACCCTTAAGCTTACATTAGTTTCAAGCTCTTGCATTAATCTATCTCTTAAGTGTCTTGATGTAACGAAATCACCTTCTTGACCTGCAAATGGTGAATCATTAACCATAAAGTTCATGCTTAATGTTGGTTCATCAATATGTACGAATGGTAATGCTTCAGGTTTTTCAGAATCTGCAATAGTTTCTCCAATATTGGCATCTAGTATACCACTTAGTGCAATAATATCTCCCATAGACGCTTGTTCTGCTTCTACTCTTTTAAGTCCATCATATGTAAACAAGTTAGTTACTCTATAATTTTTTGTAGTTCCATCAATGCTCACTAAAGATACATTTTGATTCTTTTTAACAGTTCCTCTATGAATTTTTCCTATTGCAATTTTTCCAACAAAGGCATTTGAATCTAATGTTGTTACAAGCATTTGGAATGGTTCATCAATGTAACCAGTTGGAGGGTCAACATTTTCTATTATAGTTTCAAACAATGGCTTCATATCATTATTATCATCTTCAACCTCATATTTACTGTATCCAGCTCTTGCAGATGCATATATTATCTTAAAGTCTAACTGTTCATCATTTGCACCTAATTCTAAGAACAAATCAAATACTTCGTCAATAACCTCCTCTGCTCTTGCATCGGGTTTATCTATTTTATTTATAACAACTATAGGTTTAAGTCCAAGTTCTAGTGCTTTTTTAAGAACAAACTTTGTTTGTGGCATTGGTCCCTCATAAGAATCAACAACAAGTAGAACAGAATCTACCATTTTAAGTACACGTTCTACCTCTCCACCAAAGTCAGCATGTCCTGGTGTATCTACAATATTTATTTTAACTCCATTATACATAACAGATGTGTTTTTTGAAAGTATAGTAATTCCTCTTTCTTTTTCAAGATCATTAGAATCCATTACCCTTTCTTGAACCTTTTCATTTGCTCTGTAAACATTACTTTCCATTAACAACGCATCTACTAATGTAGTTTTACCATGGTCAACATGGGCAATGATAGCTATGTTCCTAATATCTTCTCTTTTAGTTAATTCCATTTATAATCCTCCAGCTTTCTAGGTTACTTAATGTAAACCTATAAATGATTTTTTCCAAAATAAAAT
>CAMNZV010000162.1 GCA_946575275.1 uncultured Clostridium sp.
AGTTGAAGTTGTACTATTTTGAAGAACGTAAACTCTCATATTACCTTTTGAAGTACTTTCAATTGATAATGTTCCATTTGATACTGTTTTTGATGCTCCTGTTACTGCATCAACATAAGTTCCATTTGGTACACCTTTAAAGGTTGCGTCATTTGTTATTGCTACACATACAAAACTATCAATATTTTCATTTGAATTTGTATATCGTCTCTTAAATGCTAAATCTCCTGACACACCTTCAGTTGAATATTGACCCTTTCTAAGTGCTGGCACAGCTCTTCTTATTAGATTTAATCTTTGAATATGTTTTGATAGAGGAGCATTTAATGTTGTAGCCATAGTTCCTGTTGCATTAGAATATTGTGCAAAATCAGTTACATTAACATTTCCTTCAATATTATCACCAAAATAAGCTCTTCCTGTGTCTGCTAAAGCCATTGTATTACCTTTATCTATAGGTTTAGACTTTTGGAACTCTATTTCCGAACCATAATATACACATGGTATTCCTCTAAAAGTAAACATTAAATTTAAGTTTTCTGCCCAAGAATCTGTTCCACCATCGTATCTAACATCACTATTTGGACCATAATCATGGGAATCTACATATGTTACACTATAGGTTGAATCATTGTAATATTGATCTTCATCCTTAGCTGCTGAAAATGCTGTAGATGCACTTTGGAAATTCCAATGCATTGTAAAATCAATCATACTTAGCCCAGAACTCATGCTATAATCTGGTGTATGATATTCATTTCCATTTAAAAATGCATTTGTTGATGTTGGTTGTGTACTAACAGATTTATTGTCGTTATCCATTAATTTTGTACTTGCATTATTTAAAGCTTGATCACTTTCAGACCAAGGATATGACTTACTTTCCTTCCATGTATAAAACTGTGATGATACTGGAGGTACGCCTTTATTCCATGTTTCGTGGACCCTAGCTGCACATTCTCCAAACATATAAAAATCTTCTCCCCCTGCTGATTTAAAAGCTGGGATAAATGCATTATTAAAGGTAAGTCTTGATATATGCTTTACAGTATCTATTCTAAAAGCATCAACTCCCATATTTATATATTTAGAATAAGCATCTATTAAATAATTATATACCTTTGGATTTTCTGTATTTAAGTCAACACAATCATCTGCAAACTGTCCTGTAGTTACAGTGAAATCCTCATAATTAATACTTGTTTCATGATGATAAATATTTTCTGGATCTGTAGTTTTCATTGCAGTATATCTAGCTGCATGCTTTTCTTTAGATGATAGGCTATCATAATTTTCTGGTAAAATACTATTTGACATTCTCTTAACATTTTCAAAAGTATCTGCAACTGTATTACTTTTTGCAACTAATGGCATTAAGTTTTCTTCTCCATTATTAGATGTATGATTTAACACTATATCTTGAATAAGTTTAATTCCCTTTGCATGACAAGCATCTATTAAATCTTGATAATCTACACCATCTGATAAATATCTAGGATCAATTTCATTGAAATTAACTGCATGATACCCATGATAGTCATAGGCACTCATATTTTTTACTGGAGGTGTAATCCATACTGCAGAAAAACCTAAAGCTTTAATATAATCTAATTTAGATATTAAGCCTTTAAAATCTCCTCTCCAAGCAGGATCATTATCTCCGTTTCTTGCAGCTGCATCGTCCCAACAATGTATATTATTGCTAGAATCACCATCGTAGAATCTAGTTGGAATTACAAAATAAATTGTTTCATCTCTAAAATCACCTGAGGTTTTAGGATTATTAACATCAGGATTGCTACTAAACCATGTTCCATTTTTATACCACCATTCTCCTGATGTTCTAGTTAAATCTGTTGTTTGTTCACCATCTTTATTAAAAAGAAAGTTAATTTTTGTCTTATCTTTGAACTCATAGGTATACCAATTATCCCCTTCTGATGTCATCTTTACTCCTGGATAACTAACTTCAATATTACTTGGAAGTGAATTCCAATAATATATATTTGGATTATTCCAATTAGTGCTTTTATAATGTATTATAATATTTTGTCCTGTTGCTGCTAATGAATTTACAGTTGCCCCTAATGCTAATGCAACTGTAGAAAACAGTACAAAAATACACAATAAAAGGCTAAGTAAAACTTTTTTATTCCCCTTCATTATTAATCCCCCTTCTTTTATTAAACGTATACATTTATGGATGTCTTTAGCCTATCCCATTACATTTTAGCACAAAAACTTAACATTTCCAATGTTTTGTTCACTTATTGTTAATTGTTTGTTAATAATAAAAAAGTTGTACATTTTACTGCACAACTTTTTTATTATCTTATTTTAAGTAAGTTCCACTTTCTCCAATTTTTCCAGTTGAAGTTGTACTATTTTGAAGAACGTAAACTCTCATATTACCTTTTGAAGTAGCTTCAACACTTAATGTTCCATTTGATACTGTTTTTGATGCTCCTGTTACTGCATCTACATAAGTACCATTTGGTATTCCAGTGAATGTAGCTCCACCTGTTATTGATACACATACAAAGCTATCTACAGTGTTATCTGTGTAACGTCTCTTAAATGCCATTCCACCTGAAACACCTTCAGTTGAATATTGTCCCTTTCTAAGTGCAGGAACAGCTCTTCTAATTAAGTTTAATTTTTGAATATGCTTAGCTAATGGATGATTTAATGTTGTAGCCATAGTCCCAGTTGCATTAGAGTATACTCCAAAGTCAGTAACATTTACAGAACCTTCTATATTGTCTCCAAAATAAGCTCTTCCTGTAGTAGCTAATGGTTCCTTTGGTCCAACATCTATTGGTTTACCTTTCATAAATTCAATTTCACTACCATAATAAATACATGGTATACCTCTAAATGTAAACATTAAGTTTAAGTTTTCAGCCCAAGTATCTTGAGTTCCTGCAAATCTTTGATTTTCAGGTGCTCCATCTGGAGCATAGTCATGTGAATCTACATAAGTAACATTCCATGTAGCATCATTGTAATACTTGTCCCCACCAACGGCAATTCCAAAAGCATCATTGGCATTATTAAATGACCAATGCATTGGGAAATCGATTAAATCCATTCCAGAAGATTGACTTCTGTCTGGTGTATGATAATTATTTCCACTTAATACTGCATTGTTAGATGTTGGTTGAGTTCCAATGTTTTGGTTTTCATTATATTGTGCAAGTGTACTTGCTAAATTAGTTTTGAAATCATCTGACCATGGATAATTCTTGCTTTCTTTCCATGAATAAAATGGTACTGAAATAGCAGGATTATTACTGTTCCATACATCTCTATATCTTGCACAGTTTTCACCAAATATATAGAAATCGTCTCCTCCAGCTGCTTTAAATTGTGGAAGGAATTCATTGTTAAATGTTAATCTTGAAATATGTTTTACAGTATCTACTCTAAATGAGTCAACACCCATATTAATATATCCAGTATATGCATCTCTTAAATATTTAGTAACTGTTGGGTTTTCTGTATTTAAGTCAACACAATCCCCTGCAATTTGCCCTGTTTGTACTGTATAACTTTCCCATGAAAGTGATTTTTCATGATGATAAATATTATCTGTATCAGTACTATCACTTTTCATTGCACCTATTCTACCAATTTCATATTGTTGTTGTGGTGTCATAGTGTCATAGTTTGCTGGTAAAACACCCTTTGGATCTGTTTTAACCATACTGCTTGTCTTGCTTAAGTCACCTTCTTTGGTAAATAGAGGAAATAAATTTTCTTCCCCGAAATTACCTGTGTGATTTAATACAATATCTTGAATAACTTTCATACCTTTTGCATGAACTGCGTTAATTAAATCTTGATATGTTGCACCTGGAGACTCAAGTCTTGGGTCTACCTTTTTAAAGTTAAGTGCGTGATATCCATGATAGTCATATCCACTAGCATTTTCTACAACTGGTGTTACCCATACTGCTGAAAATCCTAATGCTTTAATATAGTCAAGCTTGTCTATTAAACCTTGGAAATCACCTCTCCATGCTGGGTCATTTGCTCCATTACCTGCCTTTGCATCATCCCAACATTGTGTATTATTTTCATAATAACCATCATAGAACCTTGTTGTCATAACAAAGTAAATGGTTTCATCTCTGAAATCTCCTGATGTTTGAGTAACATTGTCAGGGTTATATGCATACCAACTTCCGTTTTTATACCACCATTCCCCTGCATTTCTTGTTAAATCTACTGTTTGTTCACCATCTTTATTAAAAAGAAAGTTTATTTTGTCTTTTCCTTGAAATTCATAGGTGTACCAATCATTACCTTCTGATGTCATTTGTACTCCTGGGTAGCTAACTTCCATGTTTGTTGGTAGCGAATTCCAATAATAAATGTTTGGATTTTTCCAATTTGTACTTTTAAAATGAATTTTAACTGTATTATTTGTAGCAGCTAATGAGTTAATTGTAGTTGATAATGCCACTCCTACAGATGTAAACAATACCAAAAAACACAACAAAAGACTAATTAGAATTTTATTATTCTTCCCCTTCATTTTTGTCCCCCTTTTAATAAAATATTTTTATTGTATACTTTTACATTTGATATTAAATTAATACCTTTTATTTATTCTAACACAGAATATACATATTTCCAATATATTATTTAAAATTTATTCATATTTTTTTAATATATTGTTTGTTTTTATTCTAAACGTAAAAAACACCTCTTAAAGAGGTGTTTAATGTTTAAATATTATCCCAACATGACGTTGCCTATATATACAATACCTGCGCCGCGCAGGTGGGTTAAGCTCATTTTACTTTTGCCTTCTTCTAGTAAATGAAGCATG
>CAMNZV010000163.1 GCA_946575275.1 uncultured Clostridium sp.
ATTTCAATAGCGTTTGAAACATTATCTTCATTAATTCCACCAGCTAATATAATTTTTTTTTTTACTGTTAAGTTTTTTAATATATCCCAAGAAAAAGTTTCTCCACTTCCTGGGTTTATACCATCTAATAAAATAGTATCAACAGAAGAATTTAATGCACTATTTAAATCCTCCTTAGTATTTATTGAAAATGCCTTCCAAACTTCTTTTCCTGATTTATCCCTTATATATTTTATAAAATCTTCATTTTCATTTCCATGAAGCTGAACAACATCAAGAGGAATATATTTTAAAATATTTAGAATTTCATCCTTGCTATTATTTCTAAACACACCAACAGTCTTAATATTCTTATTAATTTTTTCATGGAAATTTAATGCCACTTCTATTGTAACTTTTCTTTTACTTTCTGCAAATACAAATCCTATATATTCAGGCTGTAATTTATTTAAGGCATCTATTTCCATTTCCTTTGTTATTCCACATATTTTAACTATCATAAGGATTTACCCTTAAACCTTTTAAATTCATTAATAAATTCTTGGTTTTTAATGTTTCTCATAAACATTTCTCCAATTAAAACACCGTCACATCCAAGGCTTTCTACATATTTTAAATCTTCAATACTTGCCATACCACTTTCTGATATAACAACTTTATCCCTTGGAACATAATCAATAAGTTCCTTTGTAATTTCTAAAGTTGTGTGAAAATCCTTTAAATTTCTATTGTTAATTCCAATTATTCTACAACCAGATTCTAAGGCAATATTAAGCTCATCTTTATTATGGACCTCAATTAATGGTTCTAAATTATATTTTATACATTCATCATAAAATTCCTTAGTTTTGTCTAAAAGTTCTGCAACTATTAATAATATACCCTGTGCACCTAAAAGTTTTGCTTCATATATTTGATAAAAATCTACAATAAAATCTTTTCTTAAAATTGGGACATCTGAAATAGCTTTAACCCTTTTTAAATTTTCATCACTTCCCATAAAAAAATCTTCTTCTGTTAAAATAGAATAAGCATCAACATTTAATTCTTTATATAATTTTTCAATTTCATTAACATTAAATTCTGGAAGTATTAACCCCTTTGATGGAGATGCTTTTTTAAATTCACCTATAACTGATAAACCTGGTTTTTTTAATACCTTAAAAAAATTATTTTCTAAGTTTTCTACTTTGAAAGCTTTTTCCCTTATTTCTTCTAATGAAACAATCTTTTTTCTTTCCTCAATTCTTTTTCTCTTTTCAGTTACTATTTTATCTAAAACCATTTTTACCTCCTAATTATTTGCAAGTTCTAAATACTTATTATAAGCCTTATTGCTATCTATTAATTCTTTTGCAAGTTGCACTCCCTCATCTAAAGAATTAACAATCTTTCCAACATACAGACCTGCTGCTGCATTTAATACTACTATATCACGTTTTGGTCCTTTTTCGCCCTTTAAAATATTTAAAATTATTTCTGCATTAAATTTAGGATCTCCACCTATAAGATCTTCTGGTTTTGCAAATTCAATCCCATAATCTAATGGATTTATTGTATACTTTTTAGTTTTTCCATTATTAATTTCACAAACAGTAGTTGTAGTTGTTGTAGTTATTTCATCTAGTCCATCATTCCCATGTACTACCATTGCCCTATGAAGTCCAAGACCTAATAATACGCTTCCAACTGTTTCAAGTAAGCTTTCATCATATACACCCATAAGTTGTCCTGTAATAGGTGCTGGGTTTAAAAGAGGTCCAAGCATATTGAAAATTGTTCTACATCCAAGCTCTAATCTTTCAGGACCTACATTTTTCATCCCTCCATTATAAGAGGTTGCAAGTAAAAAGGACATTCCCTTATCCCCTATTATTTTCTCACTTTCTTCCTTAGTTAAATCAGTTTTAATACCCAATGCCCCTAAAACATCCAAGCTTCCACTTTTACTTGAAACTGCACGATTTCCATGTTTTGCAACTTTAACACCACCTGCTGCAACTACAATTGCAACAGCACTTGAAATATTAAAGGTATTAGCTCCATCTCCACCAGTTCCACAACAATCAATTAAATTATTATTATCTGGTATATCTAATTTTATAGTATGGCTTCTTAATGCTCTGGCAGCACCTAAAAGCTCCTCTGGTGTTTCACCCTTTGACTTAAGTCCAACTAGAAATCCACCTTTTTGAGCAGAAGTTGTTTCACCCCTCATAATTTGATTTATTACATCTGCCATTTCATCTTCATTTAAATTACATTTATCCATAACCTTTTTTATAGCTTCTTTAATTTCCATAACAAATCCCCTCCACAAAATTTCTAATCATTCTTTTTCCCTTTATAGTAAAAACAGATTCTGGGTGAAACTGCATTCCGTAGATTTTCTTAACCTTATGCTTAATTCCCATTATTGTATGATTATCAACAGTTTCTGCTGTAATTTCAAGTTCTTTTGGCATACTGATTCTTTCAACTATTAGCGAATGATACCTCATAACTTCAACTTTGCGTCCAATTCCTTCAAATATGTCATTACCTTTAACTTGAATAGTAGAACTTTTTCCATGAAATATTTCCCCTGCCAAAACTACCTTTCCACCAAAAGCTACTGCTATTGCTTGATGTCCAAGGCAAATCCCAAGTACTGGTATATCCTCTCCAAAACTTTTAATAACGTCTATTGAAATACCTGAATCCTCTGGTCTTCCAGGTCCTGGTGAAATAACAATTCCATCTGGCTTCATTTTTCTAATATCTTCTACAGTTATTTCATCATTTCTAAATACCAAAACCTCTGCAAATTCACTAATATATTGATATAAATTATAGGTAAATGAATCATAATTATCTATTAATATTATCATCTTAAAGCCTCCTTTAGCGCTAATAATTTGTTTTGTATCTCTTCAAACTCATTTTCTGGAATTGAATCATAAACAATTCCAGCACCTGCCTGTAAATATGCCATATTGCCCTTTATAATAAATGTTCTAATTGCTATACACATATCCATATCACATCCATAGGAGAAATATCCAGCTGTTCCTGAATAAACACCTCTTTTAACATCTTCAAGTTCTTCTATAATTTCCATAGCACGTATTTTAGGTGCTCCTGATACTGTACCTGCTGGAAGACATGCAACTAGGGCATCAAAGGAATCTTTATTTTCTGTAATCTTTCCAACTACCTGACTTGTAATATGCATTACATGGGAAAATCTTTCTACCTTCATAAAATCCTTAACTTCTACAGTTCCAATTTTACTAACCTTCCCTATATCATTTCTTCCTAAATCAACAAGCATAACATGTTCTGCTCTTTCCTTTTCATCTCCTAAAAGTTCCTCTTCAAGTTTTCTATCTTCCTCTTCACTTTTCCCTCTTTTTCTTGTACCTGCTATAGGATTTGTTACTACATAGTCACCCTGTTTTGAAACTAAACTTTCCGGTGAAGATCCTACAACCTGATATTCATCATAATCAAAGAAAAACATATATGGGGAAGGGTTATCCTCTCTAAGTCTTCTATATATTTCAAAAGGTGTTTTTTCCGTTTCACAATACATTCTTTGTGATAAAACCACTTGAAAAATATCTCCAGACTTTATATATTCCTTTGCTTTCTTTACATTTTCTATAAATTTATCTTTTTCAGTTGCAAACTTAAACTTTATTTCATCACCCTTTTCAACATCCATAAAATTATACTGAATGTTTAATAAAGATTTAAAATATTCCTTTTGTTCTTTTATAATATCTTTATATTTCCTATTATCCTCTGAATTTATGGTATCAACTATATAAACCTTATGGGTAAAATGATCAAAGGTAATATATCTTTTATAAAAGTTAAACCTTACAACTGGTATTTTTAAATCATCTTCATTTTTAAAATCTAATTTTTTTTCATAAAAGGCTGCTGTATCATATCCCATATAACCAATTGCTCCACCTTTAAATGGGAAGGGATTATACAATGCTTCAAAATCCTTAGTAACCTCAGCTTTAACCTTATTTATTTCATCTAAGCTATTTCCAATTATCTCTGTATATGGATTTTCACCTAAAAAAGAATATCTACCAAATCTATTTTCCTTACTTCCGCCTTCTAAAATAAACTTTCTATTCCCCTTCATTCCTGAAAATATTGTTATAGGAGTTATTGCATCTCCTCTAAATGAACTTATAATTGAAAAAACCTTATTCTCTTTTTTTAATGTGTTAAATTCTACTTCAGTTATATTTATCATATTTAATCACCCTTTCACTTAAAAATTTGTATAAAAATAGTCACTTTGCCTACACAATGGGGCAAAGTGACTTGCGGTGCCACCCATCTTTTTTATATAAAGCATAATAAAACAAAAAAATCCCATCCTAAAAGGACGAAATTTAAAATTTCTTATGCCACCTATTACATAATCTTTATCAGGTACAGATAATTCGATACCCTGTCTTTTTAACGGTAGACTACCGAACGCATATACTATAATTCTAAGCGTTGTCTCAAAGACCCATTCAATAATAGCTACAGCGTCTGGTTCCCACCCTTCCAAACTCTCTGGACCTAAATTCTATTACCTACTACCTCTTATCAATGACTTTTTTTATTTGTTTGATTTATATTATCATATTTTTCAATGTTTTGTCAAATTTATTTCTTAGTTTATTATATTTGTCACTAGTTTTTTTGTGACTAATTATAATAAACTAAGTTATTTTAAATTTGGTTTTTTAAATATATAGCCTTATTATTACGTGTACTTTTTGCTTCTTCTTTCTTATTATTAATTTCATCACATATCTTTTTATAA
>CAMNZV010000164.1 GCA_946575275.1 uncultured Clostridium sp.
ACAATATCAAGAGCAATCCCTCCATAAACAGTTGCTGAATATATTGTATTATCATTACTATAATTTAAATTTGCATTTTTTAAGGTTAATTTTTTTGTATTATAATCATATTTGACATTATAATTATTAGAATCTGCGTTTGTGCTTGTTATTCCTCCACTTCCATTATTTAACCAATACCCTCCATCTGATACCTTTATTCCACAAACATATACTGGAATTGTAGTATCATATCCTAATACGGGTGTTGGTATTAACAAAAATAGCATTAAAAATGTAAGTGTAAAACTAATAATTCTTTTTCTCATAATCAAATCCCCTCCATTTATTTAATTTTATCATAGGGATAATTTCAAAAAGATAAATATGTATAAAAATTAATACATATTTACAAATATTTCTTTTTATACTTAACAAATTAACTTATTAAAAAAAAGCCATTGAAATATATTCAATAGCTTTTGGGATATCCTTTGGCTGGGGTAGTAGGATTCGAACCTACGGATGTCAGAGTCAGAGTCTGATGCCTTACCGCTTGGCGATACCCCATTGCAACCTAATTATTATATCACATCTTTTTTGAAATTTCACACTTTTTTTTAGATTACATATTATATATTAGGATTTATTTTATACAAGGTGGGATGTTTAATGAAATATTATGGCAATGATGATTATCCTTTTGACCATTTCATTGATGTTTATGATGAAAATAATAAGGATATTAATATGGAGATTGATAGATTTTTTAAAAGAATTTCAAAAATATTTTTTTATTTAGATAAAAATATTTCAGACATTGAAAATGAATATATAAATCTTATAAAATTACTTGAAGATAATAAACTTTTCACTAATGATAATGAACTTACTAATGCTAATATTAATGAGGGTATCCTTGCAATAAAACTTATTATTAGCAAGACTTATGATAATCTTTTGGATTTAGAAAATTCAAAAAAATAAAGAAGGTGTATTTTTACACCTTCTTTTATTGATACTATCTTCTGTTGTTTTGTTGCTTCTTAGCTCTTCTACAATCTGGGCATCTCTTTGGTTCGTTTTCAAATCCCTTTTCTTTGTAGAATTCTTGTTCACCTACAGTGAATACAAAATCCTTACCACAATCAACACATTGCATAGTCTTATCTTCCATTTTACAATTCCTCCTGTTTAAAGACATACTACTAAAAATAATAATTTCTTTAACTGGAGAAATATTATTATCTAGTGAATCTTTAATTATAATTTTTTTGTAGCTATGATATAAATATATCTATCTACATTTTTAATAATATCATAACTATTTTTTAATTGCAACTTATTTTCCTATCTGTTTTGGCTTTTCTTTTCCTTTGTTTTAACTACTATTACTGCTGAAATTGCAACAACAAAAATTACTGCTAAAACTATAATCTTTACTAGATTATTATCAGATGTTTTTGCATTAGTGCTATTTTCTTTATCACCAAGAACTCCATTATTATTGTTGTCAGTATTTGGAGTATTTGTTTCATTTTCAGCCTTTAATATTGATGTACCACCATCACTCATAGCAGAAACTGCAACCTTTATCTTATTATTTTCATCTACTGTATACTCAGCTCCATTATAAAGGTCATTTACCTTTTCTCCTGCCTTATATGGCACTTCAAGTTCTATAAGCTGTGCAGCATCTGAAATGTTTAATACTGTTACAATAGTTTGTCCATTATAACTTCTTTCAAAGGCAGAATATAATAAATCATCTGATCCTGCAATTGTTTTTCTATCTCCCTTTGCAAATAATAATGAATTATCCTTTCTGATATTTAGAAGCTTTTTATAGTGATTATACATACTAGCATCTTGTTCATTATTAAGTCTAGTAAAGTCCATGTCATAACGGTTTGCATCTAAGTTCTCCATACCATTTTTACCAGACATTCCAAGCTCTTCTCCATAATAAACAACTGGAACTCCCTTATCTGTTATTTGAAGAGAAGCTGCCACCTTTTGTTTTCCAAGATTGTTATCTACAGTTGTTAAGAAACCATCTTCATCGTGAGAACTTAAGAATTGTGCAAGTACGTTTGTATTGTCAATCTTTTCTGCTCTTGAATCTAATTCCTTTTGAGCTTCTGTAATACTTCCATTTACAAAGTTTCTTGCAGCTGTTTTATATCCAAAGTCTAATAATCCATCCATTTGTCCATTTTGTAATTGGCCACCATCTGTATTAACGTCAGCCCCATAATATTCTCCAAGTAATTTGAAATCTTTATCAATACTTGTAAGTTTATTCTTAAATGCCTTCCATGTAGCATTATCAACGTGTTTTACTGTATCTACTCTGAAATAGTCTATAGTATTCCCCTTGTCAGTTTTAGCTTTTTCAAGCCAAGCTGTTTGCCATTCTATAATCTTATTTCTAACAGCAATATTTTCAGTTTGTAAATCTGGTAATCCTGAAGTTTCTTGAGTTATAAAATCACTTCCTGGATTTTCTCTTAGCATACCACTAAATACATTTCTATCCTCATTTGTTGGATAATTGTTAGCTATTCCATTACCACTTTCATTTTCTGCTTTCATTCCATAACCTGTGTGATTTAAAACTACGTCTACCATAATTTTAATTCCATTGTCATGAGCTGTATCTATTAATGTTTTTAAATCATCCATAGTTCCTAAATGTGGATCTAATATTTCAAAGTTTTTAGCCCAATATCCATGATAAGAATATTGTGTTCCATTTGATGAAATCATTTGATTAAAATCTGTATTTTCTACAATTGGAGTAATCCAAACTACATTTATGCCAAGGTCTTTTAAATATGGAACCTTTTCTGTAAGTCCTTTTAAATCTCCACCATGATAAGAAAATGGATTTGTTTTGTCATAATTGTTTCCATTTGGATCATCATTACTTTCATCACCATTTAAAAATCTATCTGTAACTGCAAAATATATTCTAGATTCATCAAATCCAAAGTCTGAAGAAGTAATTATATTCTTAGTTTTTACAGTAACCTTTGTTTTAACAACATGTTCTTCCCCATTAATATCAACAATAGTTATTGGAATTTCTTTTTCCCCTGCTGATACCTTGTCAGAAGCTGAAATTGTTTGACTTAGCTTTCCTTCATCAAATAAGTTTAATTCCATTGGTACTACATTTGAAAGACCTAAGTTTGATAAATCTAAGTTTACACTTCTTATATTATCTTTATTTAATCCATCATCATTTAAAGTTAAATCTAAAACTGAATTATCTTCACTTGTTATTTCTTCAGGTGAAACTGAAGCTTGACCACCAATTTCTAATTTGTTGTATTCAATAAGATTTTCTTCTGTTTCTTCTGTAACACCATTTATAGTGTATAGGTAACTATACTTATAAACGCCTTCTTTAATATCTGCCAAGTTATAAGCAAAGTATTCATTCATTTCATCATAGGTCATATCATAAAGAGAGTTAGTACCATCATTATAACTTAACTTTAATTGAACCTTTTCAATATCTTCTTGATTATCTTCTTTAAATAAATCTTCATTTCTATATTTAAATTCAATAGTTCCGTTATTAACTAAAGCATTTTTTATAGCAGGAACTTGGAATATCTCACCAACACCACTTGTTACCTTAACCTTTGTAACCTTCATAGTTGGATCAATATTTATATATCTATCTGAACCATATGGATCTTTAACATCCCAACCTGCACCTTTTCTAAGTGCAAAACCTACAGATGTTGCGTCATTTGCAACTTGGAAGGTTGAAATAGCCATTCCATCCTTTACTTCTTCAAAGTCTTGTTGACCATCTTTAGCTCCAGTTGACCATGTCCAAATGTTCCATCCCTCATAATCCTTATCATCTCTAACATATTTAAATACTACAGTCTTTTTAGGTTGAACTACTACATCACCAACATTAACTACTGAATTATCCCCAGCATATTCTGTATTGTTTGGATCTGTAAATGCTCCAGTCCAGCTACTTGCATCTGGTTTGAATTTATATTGGTAACTTCCCTTTTCTAAAGGAATTGTAACAGAAAAAATATTGTTAGCTCCCTTTATCATTGGAATTTGCTTTGAAACATCCCAATTTGGTATCATTGATCCAATTAAATATAGGTTGTCCCCATTAAATTGTGTACTAAAAGTTACAGTACCATCTCCATTGTCTACTGGACTTACTATCTCTACAGAAGATGCTACTGTAAATGTAGAGTTTTCATCTGATTGTGCTGCATTGTTTGGATCTACAAACCAGTTGTCTCCATCCTTGTATTTGTATAGGTAAGTTCCAGGATTCATTGAAACTGTAGCTTCAAAAATACCATCATTACCTTTTTTCATTAATATAGGATTTTTTTGCCATTCTGTAAAGTTACCTGCAATTGTTAAGTTATCACCATTATAGTCACTTCTAAAGGTAACTGTACCATCACCATTATTTGTAACTCCTAAAGATTTTATAGTAAATGATGAGTTTGCACCACCTGCTTCACCTTTTTGGTTAAAATCACCATTCCAGTTATCTGCATTTGGTTTGAACTTATATTCATAAGTTCCAGGTAATAACGCCTTTGTTGTTGCTGTAAATATGCCATTTTCCCCTTTTGTCATGGCAATTTGATTGCTATCCCAATCTGTCATAGCTCCTACTAAATATAGTGTATCTCCACTATATTCAACAGAAATTGTTACTGTGGAATCAGCATTTCTAATAGCACCTAAGGTTTCATTTGCTTTAGTTATTCCATTTGGCATTGGAAGTAAGCTAATACAAAAAACTATTAGG
>CAMNZV010000165.1 GCA_946575275.1 uncultured Clostridium sp.
CATTTATGAACTCCAATATTACTTTCTTCACATTATTTATTATTAACATTGTTTTAGTAATACCAATGTCATTAGTGGTTCTAAATTCGGGAGAGAATGAAGAACTGTCAAATAGATTTTTTATTAGATGTATTGTTTGGACATGCTTTATATTTTTTAATATTAGTAATTCAAAAGATTCAGCAGATATTAGTATAATGCTATTATATACTGCAATGATTTTAATTTATACTTTTTTTGCAAAGGGATCTTCACTTGGAAAATTAAACTTTATAAAACCAACATTAGATCTAATATTATTTGAATGTGCTTTGGGATTAAGCATAATTTCTATAATAATTTTCATGTTAGTTAACAATATTAATATAGAAATATCCACATTAATAAAATGTGGAATAACATTAATTATATATTTAATATTTGAATTAATCATAAAAAATTGGGAATAATTCATAAATGAGGTGGATTATTTATGAAATTAACGGATTTTAATAAAGTTTCAAATATAATAGTATATTTAAGTTTAGCTTTAAATTTCAGTTCAATTATATATGGATTAAGTAATAAATCTTATGGACTTGCAGTAGTATTTGCAAGTCTATTTTTTATATTTGTATATATATTTACAAATAAAACATTTTTATTTGTAATATTAATTATATTTTCCTTGGGGGTATTTCTTAATTATAATTACTATTCCATTAATAATGTAAAGGTATATGGAAAGGTAGAAATATTAAAAGTATATAATTACAACACAGTTTGCAAGTTTAATGGTAGGAAATATTATATAAGAGGGGATTATGAACCTTTACAATTAGTTTTTGTTAATGGGGAAATTAATAAAGATAGGGATTATGAAAAAGGAATAGTTGGGACTATTAAGGTAGAAAATGAAAAAATAATAGAAAATTCATTTAAAAAGAAAAAATATAATTTAAGAGAAAATATTTATGAGAAGTTAAAAGAAAATATAGGTCAAAGAAAGGCAGCGTTGGCATCATCATTAGCATTTGGGTATAAGGATAAATTAGATGAAGAGGATATTGATTCAATGAAAAACTTTGGAATAGTTCATGCAATAAGTGTTTCTGGGTTGCATATTATGTTGATTTATTCCATGATTAAAAGAATTGGGAATAACTATATTTCATTAGGTATAACATTAATGTATGTTATTTTTACAGGTGCAGATTTTTCATCTCTTAGATCTTTCTTAATGGTATGTATTTTAGTTTTATCAAAAGAAGCCCATAAAAACTATTCAGCATTAGGAGCTTTATCTTTAAGTGCAATTGTAATAAATTTAATTGCACCTTATTCAGTTTTTGATATTGGGTGGCAATTATCTTTTGGAGCAACCCTAGGAATAATACTTTATAATAGGAAATTAAATAAAGTATTTTACATACTTCCAAAGTATATTAGAGAAAATATTGCACTGAGTTTAGCAGCACAGGTTTTTACATTGCCAATAATTATATATACATTTCAGGAATTTTCAATAACATTTTTAATAGGCAATATTTTGTTAATACCAATATTAAATTTAATTATTATAATTGGAAACCTGTTAATTTTAGCAGTAATTAATATGGAGATATTTGACTTTATAAGCTTTGTATTAATGTATTTAATTAAAATATATGATTATGTAATAGATAAACTAGAGTTTTTCTCACAAGGAATTGTATATACAAGTAATGAATTTATTTTACTATATGGAACTATATTTATAAGTTTTTATTTTATTAAAAAAGGATATAGAAAATTTCATGCTTTACCAATTATCACAATTATTTTTATTGCAATAAGCATTTATAGTCCTTTTCTTAAAATTAAATATATAAAGTACAATAATATTATGGTTACATATAAAGGTAGTCGGATTATGTTATCTAACAAAATAAATGTAGATGTAGAAGAGTTGAAGAAAAAACATATGGTGTCTAAAGTGTATATAAATAAGGAAAAATTAAAGCTATCTTCTGGAGATAGTTTTAGTTCATATGGTAAAAACTTCTTGTATAAAAATAAAGGAAATACTTACTTAATTAAGATAAATGAAGGAAAGCTTAATAGTAATTATGATATAATAGATTTTATGAATGGAACAATAACTGGTTCTATAATAATTGGTGGATCTATATTTACATTTTAGTTGAATATAATAGTTATAAAAGAAGGGTGATTTTAGCTTTTGATTACATATGATGCTTTTGAAAAAAATATAAAGAAGGGTAATTTTGAAAACTCTTATGTGTTTTGTGGTTTAGACGAGGATTTAATTAAAGAATCTGTAAATTCTCTTGTAAATGGGGTTATAGATAAGAGTTTAAGGGATTTAAATTATATAAGATATGACGGTAATAATGTTACCTTTGATGAAATATTAAATGCAACAGAAACAATGCCATTTATGGGAGAAAAAAAGGTTGTTGAAATATTTAGAGCTAATTTTTTAGGGGATAAAAGTGATAGTCAAGGTACAAAATTATATAATGAATTAAAAGAATATTTTAAGGACTTACCAAGCTACACAGTTTTAATATTTTATTATGTATTTCCAGATAAAAGAGATACACCAAAGAAAAATAAAAAAATAATGGCTTTAGATAAATTAACTAATGTTGTTCATATTGAAAAATTAAAAAAGGATAAATTCATAAAGAAAGTACAAGAAATATTTATTACTAAAAATAAAGAAATAGGAAATGTTGAATTAAGATATTTTTGTGAAAAGGTTCCTAATGATTTTAACATAATTAATAATGAGATTAATAAAATTATTGATTATACAATAGATAGAAAAATAACTAAAGAAGATATAAATCTTATGTTACCTACTAAAAGTGAAGATGATATTTTTGATTTAGTAGATTTAATCTCACAAAAAAAGGTTGAAAAAGCTATTGATGTTTTAGATGATATTTTATATAAATCTGATTCACATATACTAATAATTATTTCAATAGAAAATCAATTTAGAAGATTATATGAAATTAAACTTGGAATTGAAGGTGGAAAAAAGTTAAATGATTTTATAAGTGAATATAGACTTCCTTCTTTTGTTTGTGAAAAATTAATTGGTTTGTGTAGAAAATTTTCAATTAAAGAATTAGGTCAAATTATGAAATTATGTATAGATACAGAGGTAAGGTTAAAATCTTCAACTGTGGATAAAAAAATGGAACTTGAACTTTTGTTAATCAATATTGTTATGTTAAAAAAATAATGTGGGAGATGATTTGAAAGTGATTTTATGGTTATTAATTCCCGTTGCTATTATATTATTGTTATGTGTATATATATTCTTATGTGTAAGAAATGCAGTGTGCTTGGTAAAAAATAATAAAAGTTCAAAATATATTAGAACTTTAAGTCTATTTATTACATTTATAATAATTTTACCAATGTCAAATATGTTTGGTGCTATGGCAAATTGGAGCATTATTGTATTACATGTGGCATTTTTTATGTTAATTACACAATTAATATATTTTATAATAAAAAAGATAACTAAATATAAACCCAATAAGACTGCCCAATATATATACAGATTTGGAATAATACCTATGATTTGCACTGCTATAGTGTTTACTTATGGTTATATAAACATTCGTAATATAGTTGAGACAGATTATACAATAATTACTGATAAAATAAATACTAATGGATATAAAATTGCCTTACTTGCAGATGTTCATTTTGGCACAAATATAAATGAAAGTAATCTTCAAGAAGTTTCAGATAATATTTCGAATAAAAATGTGGATATTGTGCTATTATGTGGTGATATTGTTGATGAGGGGACAAGCTATGAAGAAATGCAGGCTGTATTTAAAATATTAGGGAATACTAAAAGTAAATATGGTACATACTTTGTATATGGGAATCATGATACTTCACCTTATTCAAAATCACCTAATTATACAGAAAGTGATTTAACCTTAGCAATTAAAAATAATAATATAACCATACTTAAAGATGAGATGAAAAATATATCAGATGATTTGGTATTAGTTGGACGAGAGGATTTGACAGGAAATGAAAGATTAGATATAAATGATTTATTACATAATGTTGATAAGGATAAGTTTATACTGGTTATGGACCATCAACCAGAAGAATTTATTGAAAAAGCAAAGTCAGGGGTGGACTTACAGGTATCAGGACATACTCATGCAGGACAAATATTTCCAGCTGGCAACATAATGAACTTATTTGGAATATCAGATTTATACTATGGTACAAAAACTGTTGATAATATGAGTGCTATTGTAACATCAGGAGTTTCAGGGTGGGGATTTTCCATAAGGACACAGTCCCATTCAGAGTATGTAATTATTAACATTGAAAAGAAATAAAAGAAAGAGTGAATATTATGTTTAGAAGAGTTGCAATTAATTTATTAACAATATTTATGGTTGGATTATTAGTTATTTTAGCTATATCATTTTCAATAAAAGATGTTTTTACTAATGCATTATCAAATTCAATGATTAATAATCTAGAGGTTTTAAAGATTTTAGAAATAACTAAAACAGTAATTCCAGAAATAACAGACAATGAATATAATCAAATTAAAGAAGATATTATTAATAGTGACAAAACAAAGGAAATTACAGAAAAGTACATGGAAGTAGCCTTAGATTTAGTAAATAATAAAGGAAATAATACAAATATTGATATTGAAAGTTCTATAAATGACTTTATAGATGATAGTATTTTTAAAATACAGTCAAAGTTTAAGGTGGAAATACCTAAGGAATATAAAGAAATAAT
>CAMNZV010000166.1 GCA_946575275.1 uncultured Clostridium sp.
TATATCTGCATCCTTCATATTAGTTAAGGTAACAAAGTTACCTTGTAAAAAGGAAAGTCTTGAATCATCATCTTTAAAATATAGGCTTTCCCTCATTCCCTTTGGCATTTGGTCTATAAAACAAAACATACAATTGTTACTACAACTTTTTGCTTTATCCATTATACCGCCATCAAATTCTATACCTAACTCTTCATCATAATCCTTTTCAATTTCTACTTCCCATATTTCCCCATCTGATTTTTCAATTTCAAGTAAAAGTTCAGAATCATTACTTAAAAATCTATAATCTATTATATCATTTATTTCTTTACCATTTATAGATATTAACAGGTCTCCTTCTTCTATTCCCACTTCTTCAGCAATACTACCAATAGCAACTGATATTATATAATTTTTCATTCATTCACTTCCTATCTATGTTAATATCCTCATTATGCTATATTACAATATTAAATTTATCAAGTCAATTAAAAAGAGTTGCAGTTTAATGCAACTCTTTTATTATAGTTATTCATTTAAATCAACATATTCTCCACTTTGTGCAAAAATTGTCCATTCACAAATGTTTGTAACATGATCAGCTACTCTTTCTAAGTATTTTCCAACAAACAAAAATTGTGCTGATATATCTAATTTTTCCTCTTCAATCTTTGCCTTTTTTAATATAGTCTTAAATATATTCTTATATAAGGCATCTATCTCATCATCCATTTTACATACTTCATATGCTTTTTCAACATCAATATTTATAAAAGCCTCTATACTTAATGAAACCATTTTTCTTGCCTTTGATTCCATATCCCATAAAATATTTCCTTCGATTATATCAGGATTTTGACCTTTCCCATACAGTCTCTTATTTATTTTACATATATCTACTGCATAATCGGCAATTCTTTCAAGGTCTGTTACTATCTTTGTTGCGGTAAAAACATATCTTAAATCTGATGCAAGTGGTTGTTCCGTTGCAATAAACTTAATACAATCTTCCTCTATTTGTTTTTGCAACTCATCTACTAATTCATCATTTTTTACAATTATACTTGCTTCATTGCAATCATGATTTTTAAGGGCATTTATACTTTCATATAATTGCTTTTCAATAAGACTTCCCATTTGCATTACCTTTTTATTTATCTCTTTTATTTTAGATTTTTGTGTTGTTAGTGTCATAAACTCTCTCCTCCTCTTTTAGCCGAATCTTCCTGTAATATAATCTTCTGTTCTCTTATCCCTTGGTTTATAGAATATCTCTTCGGTATCCCCATATTCCACAATCTCACCAGTTAAGAAAAAGGCTGTTTTATCTGCAATTCTTCCTGCTTGTTGCATGTTATGAGTAACTATAATTACTGTATAATCTTTTTTAAGTTCTCTTATTAGTTCCTCAACTTTATTAGTTGATATAGGGTCTAAAGCAGATGTTGGTTCATCCATTAAAATTATTTCTGGTGAAACTGCTAAAGATCTTGCTATACATAATCTTTGTTGTTGCCCACCGGACATCCCAATTGCACTTTTCTTTAATCTGTCCTTAGATTCCTCCCATAAAGCAGCACCTTTTAGACTTCTTTCTACTATTTCGTCCAAAGTTTTCTTATCTTTAATACCATGTATTCTTGGTCCATAAGCTATATTATCATAAATTGACATAGGGAATGGATTGGCCTTTTGAAATACCATTCCTATTCTCTTTCTAAGTGCTATTTCATCATAGTCCTTGTATATATTTTTATTTTCAAATAATACATCCCCTGTAACACGTACAGAATCAATTAAATCATTCATTCTATTTAATGTTCTTAAAAATGTTGATTTACCACAACCTGATGGTCCAATTAACGCTGTTACATTTTGTTTATCTATAGAAATATTTATATTTTTTAATGCTTGATTATCACCATAATATAGGTTTAAATCTTTTGTTTCTATAATTCCCATAACATCCTCCTATTTTCCACTATATGCCTTTGTAAGTTTGTTTCCGATTATTCTTGCTAATATATTAAATAATAGCACACATAGTATTAATACTGCTGCTGTACCATTTGCAATAGCTGTTGCATCTGGAACTACTCCCTCAGAATTTAATTTCCATATATGAACAGCTAATGTTTCAGCTGGTCTAAATAATGAAAAAGGTGATTTTCCTGTTAGGGATATATTGTTAAAGTTTAGCTTTCCAGTACTTAATCCTGCTGTACATAAGAAAGCTGCTGCTTCCCCAAATATTCTTCCCGCTGAAAGAATAATTCCAGTTAATATTTCAGATAATGCCATAGGAAGTGAAAGTTTTACTATTGTTTGCCACTTTGTAGCACCAAGACCTAATGAGGCCTCTTTAACTCTTTTCCCTGAACTTACCAATGCATTTTCTGAAATTCTAGTCATTGATGGTATGTTTAATATACTTACAGATAGTGCACCTGCAAGAACAGAATATCCCCATCCAAATAAATTTACAAAAATCAACAAACCAAACATACCAATTACTATTGACGGTAATGAAGACATAGTTTCTAAAGATAACCTAATTATTCTAACTACTGGCCCTTCTTTAGCATATTCTGCTAAATATATACCTGCACCAATTCCAATAGGTACAGTTATTATTAATGATACTATTAAAATATAGAAGGAGTTAAATAATTGTGCTCCTATTCCGCCCCCAGCTTTAGTTGTTTTTGATACACCAAATAAAAAGCTTGGTTTTAACATACCTATTCCGTTATATATAATATAAATTAAAAATGTTGCTAGTAGTGCTACTACTAAAAAGCTTATAGTAGTCAAAATAATAGTTGCTAGTTTATCTACTTTTTTTGCTCCCATTATATTTCACTCCTTTTTTCAATTCTTCTAACTATTAATATGAATAAGAAGGAAATAATTAATAAAATCAATGCTAATGACCATAATGCGTCATTCCATGCAGATCCACTTGTTGTATTTGCCATATCCATAGTAATAATACTTGTTAGTGTTGTTGCTGATGAAAATAAACCATCTGGTATTTTCACTGTATTTCCTATAACCATTTGGACAGCTAAAGCTTCACCAAAAGCTCTGGCAATTCCAAGTACTACTCCTGTAAGTATACCTGTTTTACCACCTGGTACAATTACATTTTTAATTGTTTGCCACCTTGTAGCACCAAGTCCATAAGAGGCCTCTATATGTTCTCTTGGAACTGTTTTAATTGCATCTATAGACAACGATGCAATTGTTGGTAATATCATAATTGCAAGAACTATTATTCCTGCAATTAAAGAAAATCCAATTCCATCAAAATGTCTTTTAATAAATGGTACAAGAACTGATATTCCAACCCATCCATAAACAACTGATGGAATTCCAACCAAAAGTTCTAAGGCTGGTTTTATTAACGTCTTACCTAAGGAACTTGAAATAACATTAGCAAAAATCCCCAGTGCAATAGCTATAGGAGCAGCTATTAATACTGCTCCTAAAGAAACCATTGTTGATCCTGCAATAAATGCTAAAGCTCCATAAGTAGGTGAGTCTGCATCTGGTTTCCAATTATTTTTGAATATAAAATCTATTACATTACTATTGCCTTTTATAAATGTTTGTAGTCCTTTTTGTGCTATGAATACAATAATAGTTATTGTTATTGCAATTATTAACAATCCACAAAAGTATGCTATTATTTTTCCCAGATACTCATTAAAGAATTTTTCTTTAAAACTTCTTTTTTTCATTCTTCCCACATTCCTCATTTAAGTTATTTAGATTTAATTTACCTTCATTTCACTTCCTGAAATATATCCTAATTCTTCTAGTACAGATTTATTATCCTCACTCATAATATATTCAATGAAAGCTTTTTGTTCTTTTGTTGCTTCACCTTTTGTATACATATGTCCATATGCCCAAAATGAATATTTCCCTGTTGTTATGTTGTCTTTTGAAGCTTCTATTCCATCTATTTTTACAGCTGCTACTTTATCTTTAGCTTCATCACCAGTCATATAAGATAATGCTAGATAGCTAATTGCACCAACGCTTCCTTCCATAGCTTTTAAAACAGCTCCATTTGTGTCTTGCGTTGCTCCTATTGCATCATTTTCAAGTTCTTTTTTTCCTCCAAGAAGAGTTTTAACAAAGGTTGCTCTTGTTCCTGATGATGATGGTCTATGAATAATTTCTATTGCCATATCATCTCCACCAACATCTTTCCAGTTTGTAACCTTTCCTGAAAATATATTTTGTATTTGTTCTTTTGTTAAATCTTGAACTTTATTTTTCTTATTTACTGCAACTGCAAAACCTTGTGCTACTACTTTATGATCTGAAAGTTCCTTTGCTTTATCTGCGTCTAATTTATCTTCAGCCAATACATCAGAATTACCAATGTTAACTGTTCCTTCTGAAACTTGTGTTAATCCAGTTCCTGAACCACCAGCCTGTGCTGATATTTCTATATCAGGATATTCTTCGTTAAATCCATCAATACTAGCTTCTACTAAAGGAAATAGTGCTGATGATCCACTAAGTGAAATTGATCCATTTAAATCTTCTGTAGAACCACTCCCACTTCCACATCCTAAAAATGTTATTCCTGTTGCCATTAATAATATACTTCCAATAAAGACTTTAAACTTTCTATTTTTCATTTTTTCTCCTCCAAATATCATATCTTTTTCTTTACTACATTATTATAATATTCTCTTAAAGTTAAGACATTATTAGTTTAATTTTAATTAGTATTAGAGATTTATTAAAAAAGTTTAACATAAAACCCT
>CAMNZV010000167.1 GCA_946575275.1 uncultured Clostridium sp.
TATGGTTTTGTTATCTAAAAATATCAATGAAAATTATTTAGGTGTTATGGATATATTGATAAAAAGAAATGCCTATGGTAACCAACTAGATAGCTTTATGATAAATGAAGAAATTTCAGAGATTTCAGATAAAAGAATTCCTCTAGTATTTGTAAGAGCCCCTTATATAATAAAAGCTGGTGAAAAGGTTGAAGTATTAAAAAAGATAGATGGAAAAATAGTTGCTGCAAGAGAAAACAATATGTTTGTAACTTCATTTCACCCAGAACTTACTAAGGATTTAAGCGTAAACAAATATTTTATTAATAATTTTTTTTGATATATTGGGTATAATACTAATTAAGAAAAGTATATGGAGAAGTATTATGAATATTTTAAAGAAGGATTTTTATGAAAGAAGCACATTAAGGGTTTCTTCGGAACTTCTTGGAAAAATATTAGTTCATGAAACAAACGGAACTATAGTTGCGGGCAAAATAGTTGAAACAGAGGCTTATTTAGGTGCTTTTGATAAGGCAGCCCATGCTTATAAGCATAGAAAAACTAATAGGGTTAAGGTAATGTATGGACCTGGAGGAACCTGCTATGTTTATAGTATTTATGGAAAATATGTATGTGTTAATGCTATAACAGAAACAGAGGGTAATCCTCAAGGTGTTTTAATTAGGGCTGTTGAACCTTTAATTGGGTTAGATTATATGTCTATAAGAAGATATAATAAACCATACATTACCCTTAATTGTAAGGAAATAAATAATTTAACCTCTGGCCCCTCTAAGTTATGTATTGCTATGAATATAACAAAGGATTTAAATAACACTATGTTAACCTATGGAGAATTATATATTGCTGAAGCTAATAATAAGCTTACAGAAAAATTTGAAAGAGAGCCTTTTGAAAATACTGAAATTATAAGAAGTAAAAGAGTTGGTGTAGATTATGCAGAAGAAGCAAGGGATTACCTATTTAGGTTTTTATATAAAAACAATCCATTTGTATCTAAAGGTAAAAAATATAATGTGTAACAAATGTTACGGAAATTAACTACACTAACTGTTATTATAATGATAAAGATAAATAACAAGGAGTGATTTTTAATGAAAATATTAAAAGAAATGACAATTGGTGAAGTATTAAGAGCTTACCCAAATAGTGCTGATATATTAATTCAATTTGGAATGGGATGTATTGGGTGTCCATCAGCTCAAGCAGAAAGTTTAGAAGAGGCTTCTATGGTACATGGTTTAAATGTTAATGACTTATTAAAAGCATTAAATGAAGCTCTTTAATTAAGGAGGAAATATATGAGTGCATTTTTAGGGAAAATTCATTATTGGCTATATAATAAAATTCAGTTACATGAAAACTTAATTCAGGAAATTTCATTATTATCTAGTGATAAAGGGCATAATATTAATAACTTAATAAGTGAAAGCATAGATAGGTTTGGACCTAAAGCAGAGGGGGATTTAGAAGGGCAAATTGATCATGGAAATATACATGGTTGGCTTCAAGAAAGAATAACTAGTGTAGAATCAAGACTTGCATATATATCAACTAAGGCTATAGATGAAAAGTTTCTTACTACCTCAGAAATAGCTAAGGTTTTTTATGAAAATGGTAAAAAAACAATGCTAAAGCTTAATTTATTAAATCCTTCAATTGAAGAAATTTATAATAGTATTTATGATTATATGCTTGAAGGTATGCCCTGTGATAGAGTAAACGAGGTTTTACAAAGTGATGAAGATAAAATAGTTTGGAATTTAAAAATTGATATTCATAAGAAATATTGGGATGCTGTAATTGGGGACATTAACAACTTTAATACTTTTAGAGTCTCATGGATAGAAGGATTTTTAAGTGATACGAATTATAAATATTCTAAATTAGAATCTGGTATTAACCAAATAGAAAGAAGGTAATTTTATGAATGGAATTGAATTAATGGTGGAAGTACATAAGAATATAACAAGAATGCTTAACGTAGTTAGAAAAGCATGTTTTGGGATTTTAAATGGAAAAGATATTAATTTTGATGACTTTAAAATAATAATAGAATTTATTAGAAATTATGCTGATAAAAATCATCATGGTAAGGAAGAGGTTATTCTTTTCAATAAGATGGTAGATGAAATTGGAGGACCTGCTGAAAAATTAGTTAAAAATGGAATGCTTGTAGAACATGATTTAGGTAGGTTATTTGTAAAGGAATTAGAAGAGGCATTAGAAAAAGTAAAGGATGGTAATGAAGAATCCAAACTTGATGTAATTGCAAATGCAATATCCTATACACATCTATTAACTAGACATATAGATAAAGAAAATAATGTAGTATATACTTTTGCAGAAAGAGAACTTAAGAAGGATACTATGGATGTTGTTAATAAAGAGTGTGCTAATTATGAAAAGCAAATGGAAGATTCAAAGATAGTTGAAAATAACTTAAAGAACTTGGAAATACTAGAGAAAAAATATTTAATATAAAAATGGAGCTACTATAATCTCATAGTAGCTTTTTTAGAATGAAAAATAGAAATTAATACCTTAAATTCTAATTATTAGTTTTTCCTTAAGAAAAGAAAATATACTAGAGAATTAGTTGACTTATGACAAGGTGCCACTTATAATAAATTTAATGATGACATGTTGTCACATTATTTTTTAGAAAGGAAATTTATTAATGCCAAAGCAAACATTTTATAATTTACCTAAGGAAAAGCGTGAAAAACTTATTGAGGCTATAAAGGAAGAAGTTTCAAGAGTACCCTATAATAAGATATCAATAAATAAAATAATTAAGCTTGCAGGTATTCCAAGAGGAAGTTTCTATCAGTATTTCCATGATAAAGATGATATGCTAGAATATGTACTTCAAGATTTGAGAGATGGGATTTTTAAAATTATAATTAATTCCTTAATAGAAACAAAGGGTGATATTTTTAAAACACTTAATAATATTTTTAATGAAATAATAGAATATTCTACTAAAAATCAATCTATAAAGTTTTTTAAAAACATATTAAGTGCAGATAATATCTTTGATAAAATTCTTAGTGTAAATGATGAGGTAGCTAGAATTAAAAAAATTGAAAAAATCATTGAAAATATTAATACCGATATTTTAAGGATAAGCAATCCTGAGGAATTAATCACTATACTTGAAATTGTAGTATCTATAGCAAAGGATTCCTTTATGGAAAGTTATATTGATATTACCAAGGTTAATAGTGTAAGAATAAGGTATTGTAAAAAAATAGAGTTTTTAAAATATGGTTTATTAAAACAAGAAAATTGAGAGGGGAAAATAAATGTTAGAATTAAAAAATATTAAAAAAGCATATCAGGTAGGTGATGTAAAAACTGTAGCCTTAGATGATATTAGTCTTTCCTTTAGGCAAAAGGAGTTTGTTGCAATACTTGGTACTAGTGGTTCTGGTAAAACAACTTGTCTTAATATAATTGGGGGACTTGATAGATATGATTCAGGTGACCTTATAATTAAGGGTAAGAAAACCAGTGATTTTAAGGAAAAGGATTGGGATGCCTACAGAAATAATTCTATAGGATTTGTATTTCAAAGTTATAATTTAATTACTCATTTAAGCATTGTCGCAAATGTTGAGCTTGGTATGACATTAAGTGGTGTATCTAAGGAAGAAAAGCATAAAAAAGCATTAGAAGCATTAGAAAGGGTAGGACTTAAGGATCACCTACATAAAAAACCAAATCAATTATCAGGGGGTCAAATGCAAAGAGTTGCAATTGCAAGAGCTTTAGCAAATGATCCTGAAATTCTTTTGTGTGATGAACCAACAGGAGCATTGGACACAAAGACAAGTATTCAGATTATGGATTTAATTAAAGAAATAGCAGAAGATAAACTTGTAATTATGGTTACTCATAACCCAGACCTTGCAAAGGATTATGCAGATAGAATAGTAGAATTTAAGGATGGTAAAATTATAAGTGATACAAACCCTCATAAGGAAAGGGAAAAAGAGGATGAATTTAAGCTAAAGAAAACAAGTATGAATTTCTTTACTGCTTTATCTATATCTTTTAATAATATTAAGACTAAAAAAGGTAGAACATTTCTAACCTCTTTTGCATCTAGTATAGGTATTATTGGTATTGCTTTGATTTTAAGTTTGTCCACAGGATTTCAAAAACAAATTGATGAATATCAATCTAATGCATTATCAGAATTTCCAATTATGATTAGTCAAAGTGCAATGAAAATAGATGAGAAGACTATGGAAGAACAACACAAAAAGATGCAAGAGCAAATGAGTAATAAATTAACATATGTTGATTCAAATGAAGTTTTTCTTTATGACCCATCAAAAAATACAATGGTTCATGAAAATATATTTTCAGATGATTATTTAAATTACATTAATGATATTGATAGTAATATTTGTGATAGTATAGGCTATGCACGTATGGTTAATATGAACTTAGTTAGAAAAATAGGTAATGAGGTTAAACCAATTTCTGTTGGTACTGGTATTTCAATGGGGGCATCATCTTCGGATAATGGAACTGGTATGTCAACCATGACAAGTATGGAGGGTGTTGGTATATATTCTTACCCTAAGGAGCTAGATAAGGCAGCTGGAGGAGAATCTTACCTTGAAAAGAACTATGAATTAGTTGCAGGAGATTATCCAAAAAGCAATACTGATTTAGTATTAAATGTAGATAATGAAAATAAAATTGATTCATAGGTTCCTAATAATTTAGGATCTAATACGGATAATATTGA
>CAMNZV010000168.1 GCA_946575275.1 uncultured Clostridium sp.
AAAAATGTATAACATTGCCTATAAGAGCAAAACTAAATGTAAATAAAAAATAAAGGAGAGATTATTATGAATTACAAAGATTTGGCAACCAACATCTTAAAATTAGTTGGAGGGAAAGAAAATGTTGTTAGCGTTACACATTGTATGACACGTTTAAGATTTAACTTAAAGGATGTTAATAATGCTAACTCTGAGGAAATCAAAAAATTACAGGGAGTACAAGGGGTAGTTAATAAAAATGGACAATTTCAAATTATAATTGGTACAAATGTAAATCATGTATGTGATGAAATTCACAAACTTGGAAGTTTTGGAGAAAATGAATCGTCAGATTCTGGGGACAAAGAAACAGGTATAATAAACAAGGTTTTAGGAGCAATTACAGCGATATTTACACCAATTATTCCAGCACTTGCAGGTTCAGGTATGATAAAGGCAGTACTTGCATTGCTAAAGGTATTTGGACTTGTAGACCCAGGGACACAAACTTACATATATTTAACCTTTGTTGCAGATACTATATTCTATTTCCTACCAGTTATTTTAGCATTTTCAGCTGCAAAAAGATTTAAGTGTAGCCCATATATTGCAGCAGTTTTAGGTGCTACATTGCTTCATCCAAGTTTTCAAGCATTAAGTGCAGAACCATCAGTACACTTTTTTGGAATTCCAATAACAATGGTATCTTATGCTTCAAGTGTAGTTCCAATTTTACTAATAGTATTGGCACAATCATATATTGAAAAATTTGCAAAAAAGATATCACCAAATTCCGTAAAAGTATTTTTAGTTCCATTAATTACAATACTAGTAACATCACTAATAGGATTTGCTATACTTGGACCTTTAGGTAATATTGTTGGACGTGGAATAGCTGTAGGTATGAACTTTATTAATGACAGAGCTGGATGGCTTATACCTTTAATAATGGGAACATTTACTCCATTCTTTGTAATGACTGGAATGCACTATACTTTTGCACCAATTCAACAAATACAATATGCAACCTTAGGATATGGAACAATACTTGGACCAGGTATGTTAGCTTCAAACATTGCACAAGCTACATCAGCATTAGTAGTTTCATTAAAAACAAAAAACAAAGAGTTAAAACAATTAGGATTATCAAGTAGTATTACAGCATATATGGGAATTACAGAACCAGCACTTTATGGAGTTAACTTTAAACTTAAAAAACCACTTTATGCAGCTATGATAGGTGGAGGAGTTGCAGGGTTATATGCAGGAATTACAGGAATTAGAACTTATGCATCTGCAACAGCAGGTTTTGCAGCTATACCAGTATATTTATCTGATGATTTTTCAAATGTTATGAATGCATGTATCACAATTGTAATATCAATTGTAGTTACAACAATAGCAACTTTAATTTTAGGATTTAAAGATATAGAAAACAAAGAAGAAAAAATAGAAGAAGAATCTTCATCAATAGTTGGAGAATTAACTGTTAAAAGCCCAATTGCAGGAGAAATAATACCATTATCAGAAGTAAAAGACGAAGTTTTTTCTAAGGAAATTATGGGAAAGGGAGTTGCAGTATTACCAGGTGAAGGTAAGGTATATGCACCTTTTGATGGAACTGTAGAAGCTATATTAAAGTCAAAACATGCAGTAGGATTAAAAAGTAATGATGGATTAGAAATATTAATTCATGTTGGAATGGATACAGTTGAATTAGAAGGAAAACATTTTACAGCTCACGTGGAAATGGGTAGTACAGTAAAAAAAGGAGATTTACTATTAGAATTTGATAAAGAAGCTATTAAAAATGCAGGCTATGAAATAGTAACACCAATAATTGTTACTAATTCAGCAGATTATATGGATGTACTTCATACTGAAAAAACAGTAGTGTCAAATGAAGATACAATAATTAGAGTTATTAAATAAGGAGGTTTTATAATATGACTGGAAAATTTCCAAAGAACTTTTTGTGGGGAGGAGCAATTGCAGCAAACCAGTGTGAAGGTGCTTATTTAGAAGGTGGAAAGGGATTATCAATACAAGATATTATGCCACATGGAATAATGTCAGGTGTTTCAGAGGAACCTATTGAATCAAATTTAAAATTAATAGGAATAGACTTTTATCATAGATATAAAGAGGATATAAAGTTATTTGCAGAAATGGGATTTAAGACACTTAGATTTTCAATAGCATGGTCTAGGATATTTCCAAATGGTGATGAAAAAGAGCCAAATGAAGAGGGGCTAAAGTTTTATGATAATGTTATTGATGAATGTTTGAAATACAATATTGAACCCTTAATAACCCTTTCACATTATGAAACGCCATTACATTTAGCTAAGGCTTATGATGGATGGAAGGATAGAAGGTTAATAGGCTTTTTTGAAAATTATTGCAAGGTTGTATTCAATCGTTATAATGGCAAAGTGAAATATTGGCTAACCTTTAATGAAATAAATTCAGTGCTACACTTTCCATTAATGGGAGCAGGGATTTTAACAGCTAAAGAGAAGCTTAAAAAACAAGATTTATATCAAGCAGCACATCATGAGTTTGTTGCAAGTGCTTTAGCTGTAAAATTAGCTCATGAAATAATGCCAGATAGCAAGGTGGGATGTATGGTACTTGGAGCATTAAGCTATCCAATGACACCAAATCCAGATGATATGATAACTACAATGGAGCAAAATCAAAATTTAATGTACTTTACAGATATACATGTAAGAGGACAATATCCATCCTATGCTAAAAGAATTTTTAAAGATTTAGATATTAATATAAAAATGGAAGAGGGAGATGCTGAAATATTAAAAAATACTGTTGATTTTATATCCTTTAGTTATTATATGAGTAAGTGTACAGCAAAAGATGTATCAAAATATACAAAGGGTGCTGGTAATTTAACATCGGGAGTAAAAAATCCATATTTAAAGGAATCAGAATGGGGATGGCAAATAGATCCACAAGGTCTAAGATATATATGTAACTATTTTTATGAAAGATATGAAAAACCATTATTTATAGTAGAAAATGGGTTAGGTGCCATAGACCAATTAGTAGAAATTAATGGTGAAAAAACAGTTGAAGATGATTATCGTATAAATTATTTAAATGATCATCTTGTAGAGCTTAGTAGAGCAATAGAAGATGGAGTTGAAATAATTGGATATACAAGTTGGGGTTGCATTGATTTAGTAAGTGCATCTACAGCAGAACTTAAAAAACGATATGGATTTATTTATGTAGATCGTAACAATGATGGCACAGGTAGTCTTGAAAGATATAAAAAGAAAAGTTTTAATTGGTACAAGGAAGTTATAGCTACCAATGGAGAAAATCTAAAATAAAAAAATAAGATACTGCAAGGGTTAATAGCCTTTGCAGTATTTTTCTAGTTAATTTTATTTTGTAATTTTTAAAAATTACAAAATAAAATACTTGCATAAATTTTCCTACTGTGGTAATATTAATCCAAGGTAAATAAATGAAATATGGAAAGGGTAAAAAAGTGAATAAATTATGCGATTTAGTTGAATTTGTTAGTGGGTCACCTCAAGTTAGGATTATAGAGTCTTTAGATAAAGCAGCACCAGTTTATAAATACTATAGCCAAATTGATTTAACAGATGATTTGGTTATAATTAGTACAAAAAATAAAACAAATAAAAAAGTACAAACATTTGATAGGGTAAATACACTAAGTAAGGGGGATATAGTATTTAGTTTAATTTCAGGTATGGCAACAATAGTGTCAAGAGAACATGGAGGATATGTATATACTCAAAATTACATAAAAATAATACCAAAAGAAAAAATCAATAGTAAATATTTAGTATATTTGCTTAATGAGAATGAAATAATAAACAAACAATTTTCAACTGGACTTCAAGGGTCCATGGTTATTAAATATACATTAAAACAATTAAGAGAAATTAATATACCTAAATTACCTTCCATAGAAGAACAGGAGATAATAGGACAAGTATATTTAAATCAATTAAGAGTACAAGCTCTTAAAGAGAGGGTTGCACAGTTAGAAACAAAAAGAATAAATATAAAGCTAAAGGAGTTTGATAAGAGTGAATGAGAATCAATTTGAAACAGAATTAATACAGTATATAACTACTGGAACCATAACAAAACCAGAACATTTAGAAGGGATTAGTAATTTTGTAGTTAGTGAAGAATCCGTTGATTATGTGGTAAAGACAAAATTATGGAAGTATGAAAAAGATATAAAAACTACAGATCATCTTTGGAATAATTTTAAAGAAATTTTAGAAAGGCACAATCAAAATACACTTGACAACCCATTAAGTGTAGTAGAATTTAATCAAGTTAAAAAGATAATTTCAGATATTAAAACACCCTATGAAGCTGGACAATTTTTATATGGATTAAATGGAGTATCACAAATAGAAATTGACTTAGATGATGGTAGACATGTATTTTTAACAGTATTTGATCAAAAACAAATAGGAGCTGGAGATACCATTTATCAAGTAGTTAATCAAATTAATCGTCAGCCCAAAATAATAGGTAAGAGAAAATGTATATTTGACACAACACTTCTTATAAATGGGCTTCCTATTATACAAATAGAAGAAAAAAGAGATAAGAATAATGTTGATGAAGCCTTAAATCAAATGCAACAATATAGTGATGAAAACCAATATAGTGATATTTTTTCTACACTTCAAATTTTAGTTGCAATTACACCAAATAATGTAAAATACATGGCAAA
>CAMNZV010000169.1 GCA_946575275.1 uncultured Clostridium sp.
AAAAAATTCAATCATCTAAACTTATATTTAGATGATTGAAATTTTATTTATTAACTTCTATTCTTCTTCTGAATCACAATCAATATCATCAATAAATAATGGTTCTAACTTTTGATCTGGATAAAACTTTGGTATTGGTTCCTTTTCAAACTTGTCACATGGATTTTCATCAGGTTCATCCTCACATGGTCTAGTTGGAATTGGACAATAATTATAGGCAGGAATTAATAGTTGAACTACAAGTTCAGATTTAACTACTATATAATAGCCTAAAGTAATATCTAAAAAGAAATCTCCACATTTATCACATACAATATCTCCATCTAAGGCTTCAGCTACCATTTCTAAGTTAATTTTACAACCCTCTTCATTTTCTGAGTTATAAGTAGAAGACACCTTAGCAATGGAATCTGGACAATAGAATTTGCTTATTATATCTGTTCTATTAATTTCAAAAAATTCAGTTTCATTTTTGCAATCACAGTCTACATAATCAGCATAGAAAGAAATAACATAGTTAATAATTAACTTTTTAAAATCACTACATTTTTTAAGTGGCACAGTATCAACACATTGAAGTTTAATATTAAAATCTCTACATCTTAAAAATCTTTTAGGTTGATTTTCAAGAGAATCACTTCTAAGTTCACAATCAGTACAGTCTGTATCTGGTCCCTCTGCATATACTAAGCATCTTTTAATTAAGCATTGATCAAAAACTTTTGGTATTTCTACACATACTAGTTCTGTTGGATCTGGAAGTCTTCCTTGCTTATTTACTAAACCTGGACGTGGTGAAAATTTTTTTAGATTTATTGACATAAATTTTCCTCCTTATAAAAACAATAAAAACAATCTAATTAAATCTACTAGTACATCTTATGAAAAAATATTGAAGTGGTTACATTTCTTAAATTTTAATAATAATTAAAATATTTCACAACTATCCCTTTAATATTATATATTAAACTGTGCATATATAATTCCTAAAATACAAGGAGACCTATTTTATGAATTCAAATTCAAGTTGCGCAAAAAAAGATTATTGCAAAACTATAATTAGGTGTAATACAAATCCTACACCTGTAATTTTCACATCTGATATAACCACTGAAACTCAAATTGGTAGTGCTGATATTTGTTTAAAAGACATTAAAAATTCCTGTACAAAAATTGATATTTCTACATATATTACTGTAACTGGTCCTAAACTTCCTGATACCACCTTATCCTTTCAAGTTTTTAAAGCCCCTTGCTGTGCCCCAAATTTAACTACGCCTGTAGGTTTGCCTTGGATATTAAAACCAAGAGCTACCAAACTTGATTATGAATTTCTTGCCACATCCTTTGGTTTTACAGTATGTGATTGCACCTCACCATGTAATAGTTGTTATTGCTATGATGATAATGATTGCTTCATTTATTCAGTAAAAGTTACACCTATTATTCCACCTAAAAAACCTGACCCTATGCCTACAATACCTGTTGGTGTATCTCCACCACCAAATCCATGTTCTATTGTATTTTCTAACACAACTATAAGTTTAATTTCAACTTGCAATACATGTAATTGTTAATATTAAAGACTGTGCACTAAAATAAAGTGCACAGCCTTTTTCAATGTGTCCCAAGTATTAACACAAATTTATGCCATAATAAGTATTGAAGTTGCTTTTACAATTGCAGTAGCTTCACAACCTATTGATAATTCTAAATCTTTTACAGAGTCATTTGAAATTGTTGCTGTAATTTTACTTTGTCCATATGTATCTATTGTTACCTTTGCATTAACTGCGCCTAAAACTATATCTGAAATTTTACCAGGAAATTTATTTCGTGCACTTATTTTAAGTTCACCTTTTCCAATCATTACTTCAGTAGCCTTTATTATAGCAATAACTTCTTTTCCTGAAGTTAATTCTAAATCACATACTGCATCATTAGATATAGTTGATGATATAACATTACCTGATGGCAATTCTACTTTTACTATAGAATTTACAGCCCCTTCCTTAATCTCTAATATACGTCCTTTAAATTGATTTCTAGCACTTATTTTCATATTAATTCCTCCTTACGACTATATTTCCAGCTAATTATACCATTAAAATCACTTTATTTTTTTAGTTTTATACTTAAGAATAAAAGGATTTCCCTTAAGTATAAAACTTTATACTACCTTTCATTATCTTTCATATTGTTTAATAATATTTCTCAACCTTAAACCTACTTTCAAGATCCAATATGCAAGTATCATACTTTGTTCTTTGTTTATCCTTAATCATATTATCTGTTAATGTATTTTTAACTTCCGTAAATGTCTGTTGTCTTCCACTTTGAATATCTTCTACTAAGACAATATGATATCCCATTTCTGATTTAAGTGGCATTGATAATTTATTTATTTCACAATTAAAAATATAATTATCAATTTCTTTATATAAAAGTCCTCTGCTAACAGAACCTAAAAATCCCCCTTGTAGGCTAGAGGGACACATAGAATGTTTCATAGCTGCATCTTCAAAGGATATCTTATTTGCCTCTATGCTTTCTCTTATTTCAAGAGCTTCAACTTCATTTTCAACTAATATATGTCTAACTGCAGCATTTTCTTTCAAATAAAATTCTTCTAAATTTTCATCATAATATTTTTTTACTTCAGATTCAGTTACTATTATATTGGAAGTAATTTTTTTTAACATCATTTTTATAAGTAATTCCTTTTTGAAAATTTCAATTTCTTTAATAAAATTCTCATCATTTTCAAGACCTAATTCTTTACTGTAACAATATAAAAGTTCATTTCCTATTACTTCTTTAATTAATCTATTTCTCCACTTTTCTTTTTGAAAATATACCCTTTTATCTTCTGGATACTTTTTTATAACATCTTCAAGATCCTTTTCAGTTATTGTAACATCTTCTATTGTTGCAATTATTTTATCCATCTTTCCACCCCCATACTATATATTTATGCTTTTAGTATTTTAACCTTTGATTCTTTATTTATTAAAGTTTTTGCAGCTGCAACTACAGCTTCTTCCACTCTGTCGCAGGACATAAATGATTCTATATTAAGTTCATTTAATTTTCTAGTTGGCTCTGTTCCAATTCTAAGTGAAATAACACCATCACAATCTTTAATTGCTTTTCCAAGCCTTGTGATTTTATCTTCTTCATCACATTCTTCTTTTCCATTACAATATTTATTAACACTTCTTTTTTCTAAAAACATAGCTATATCATTTCTATATTCATATATATAGAATTCTGTAGCATGTCCAAAATGTAAATCTACTGTCATACCACCCTTTGTTGCTACAGCAAATTTAAGAGTTTTTTCTTCCTTATAATTTTCCTTCATTTCTTGAGTAAGCTTAATTCCTTCATCATTTTCTAATGTGCCAATAGCATCTGCACGACATTGTTTTGCAATGGAACATTTGTTTAATATTTTCACCACATTTTACTCTTAAATCAGTAATTTCTTTATTGCTAACAAGTGGCATATCCTCAAATACACTTCCTTTAACAGGTATCATTTGCATAATATTTGTTATTGTTGCTCCAAGCGCCTTTACCTTTTTAGTAATTTCATATATATGATTATCATTTATACCCTTTAGCATTACAATATTAACTTTAACTACAATTCCCCTATCCGTTAAATATTTTAATCCAGATAATTGATTATTTAATAATATTTGTGCTGCTTCTTCCCCTGTATAAATCACTCCTAAATAATCTACAAATTTATATACTTTTGCTGTTATTTTGGGATCAACTGCATTCATTGTTATTGTAACATGAGATACCCCAAGGTCAATAAGTTCCTGTGCATAAAAAGGTAACATTAGTCCATTTGTGGATAAACAAAAGGTCATTTCAGGGTCATCTTCACGTATAAGTTTCAAAGATTCACGTACCTTATCAAAATTTGCTAAAGCATCACCTGGACCTGCTATTCCAATAACTTTTAAATTTGGCATTTTTCCTTTGACAAATTTATATTTATCAAAAGCCTCTCTTGGACTTAAAACCTCTGTTGTTACACCTGGTCTACTTTCATTAACACAATCAAATTTTCTTAAACAATAATTACAACTAATATTACAATTTGGTGCTATAGGAATGTGCATCCTTGCATATTTATGGGCAGATTCACAGCTAAAACATGGATGAGTTTTTGTTTTTTCCTCTATACTTATTTCCCTTTTAATAATTTCTTTATTAACTAATTCCATTTTCTTTTCCCCCTTATAATATTTATTGTAATTTCTTTGTCTAAAGGTTCCCTCTTTAACCTGAAGCACTTCATTTGTAATTAAGTCACCTAAAGCTTGAGACCCTTTGTAACCAATTGATAATATTCTTTGGCCTCCAATTCTATCATGGATTGGAAATGATACTCTAATTAATGGTATCTTATGATTTTCTTCTATTCTTCTACCATCAGAACTTCCAATCATAATATTTGCATTAAATTCTAACACATATTTTTCTATCATTTTAAAATCAGCATCATGTATTATTTGATATTTATCTACAAATAACGTATCTGCAAGTTCCGAAATTTCTTCCTTTAACATATCTATAAGTGAAGGCTCTACATCTCCAGTAGCTACTAATACTGGAATAGTACCATTTTCTATAGCCATTCTTGCTGTTGAATAGACAAAGTCTGGTTCTCCAAATATAGCTATTCTTGCTTCAGCATTATATTTATGA
>CAMNZV010000170.1 GCA_946575275.1 uncultured Clostridium sp.
CTTTGTTTGATAATAGAAAATATTCCTTATATGGAGGGCTTATAGCAACTGTTTATCCATCGTTAATATCATATACCACTGTGTTGTGCAGTGAGAATATTGCAATGCCATTCTATTTATTAAGCTTATTCTTATTTATTAAGTATATAAAAGTTGATAAAAATAAAATATCATTATTAATAGCAAGTGGAATTATACTTGCTATAGGTAACATTTTCAGAAGTGTTGCAGTTATCATGTTAATAGCCTACATAATTTATTCAATAGTTTATTTTAATGTCCATTTAAAAAGTAAATTAAAAGTAATTAGTTCATTAATTATTTCTTATATAATGGTTATGATAATAGTAAGTAGTACTTTACAAGTTATGAATATTACAGAATATCCATTATGGAGAGGAAGTGAACCATCAATTACTAATGTATTAAAGGGTACCAATATACTAAGTGGTGGAAGATGGAATTCTGAAGATGCAAGCCTGCCAGAGGAGTGTAACTTTGATTATGATTTAATTACAAAAAGAAGTAAAGAGATAATACTTGATAGATTGACGGGTACAAGTCCCTGGATACTTTTAGTTTTTTATGTAACAAAATTTTCATTACAATGGAATGAAGGAGATTTTGCAGGAGTTTTTTGGGCACAATATAACTTAGATTCAAGTAATATGAGTATTGATTTTTCAAAAGGCGGAACTGGAATAATGCAACTTTTTTATATTGCTTTACTTATCCTTATGTTAGTGGGATTATATAATAGAAAAAGGATTGAAAAAAACAAAGAAATAATCTTAATATATATTATTTTATGTGGATTTGGCTTATCCTATTTGATTACTGAATCTCAAGGCAGATATTCTTATATATGTAGTTTTATTTTTGTTATTTTACCTATAGTAGGAATCGATTATTTAGAAAATAAGTTTTTAGAAAGAAGGAAGAGGATAAATGAAAAAGATTAATTGGAGGCCAATTATAATTTTCACTTTAATATTGTATATAAAAAGTATGTTGTTTACATTTATAGGAGCATCAAATGATGGAAGAGGAATAAATGGAGTGGAAATTGACATATTTTTAATAATTCCACATGTAGCATTAATTGCAATATTGGTCTTTCTAAGCTTATTTTTCAAAAAAGGAAGAATAAATTATCTTATTACGCTAGACATAGTATATTCAATTTTCCTTATTGGTAGTCTTTGGGTATATAGAGCTAGTGGATATTTTTATAGCTTAAAATATTTCATTTATAAAGATTTATTTAATCCATTGGATAAAAGTCTGTTTAATCCAGCAATTATAGATATAGTGTTTATTATAGATATTGCAATATTAATATATTTATACTTAAAAAACAAAGAGACAAAACCCTATTTAAGAAGCTTGAAAGGCGGATTTATAGGTATAATAACAAGCCTTTTTATAGTTTTTGTATGTCATTATTTATTTGATATTATAAAAGTAGATAATGGTTCAATACGTTTTTTTCGTCAGGATTGGCAAGGCTCTTGGAATCCTTCTACTAGAGTTGCACATAGATCACCACTTGGAGATCAAATATATGAGGCCTATATAGGATTAACAAAAATTAGTCAGGAACCTAATGAAGAGGAAATGGATCAAGCTTCCAAATGGCTAGAGTGGAATAATGAAGATTTGCCTAATAATGAGTTTTACTCAATTGCAAAGGGTAAAAATGTAGTATTTTTACAAATAGAATCTTTAGAGAATTTTGTTATTAACCAAAAGGTTTTTGGCCAAGAAATCACACCAGTTTTAAATAAGCTTACTAATGAAGGCTTATATTTCAACAATATTCATGAACAAAATAATGCAGGTAATAGTATTGATTGTGACATGATGATAAATACGGGAATACTACCACTTGGAGGAGAGACTATTACATTCTTAACAAACCCAGAGGTTGAATATAATGCTTTACCTAGGATACTTGTAAATAACGGATATACAGCTATTTCTACCCATGCAGAAAGACCTGGAGATTGGGGATGGGCTGAGGCTCATAGAGCAGCATTAGGTTTTCAAGGAGTTTGGACTGTAAATGATTATAATATAGATGAATATGTTGGATTTGGCCTTTCGGATAGGAGCTTTTATACACAATATGTTGATAAACTAGCAACATTAAAAGAACCATTTTATTCAAGTATACCAACTTTATCTAGCCATGGTCCATTTGACATAGGAGATGAATATAGAGAACTTGACTTACCAGAAGATATAGATAATAATAGATTTGGTGGATATTTACAAAGTGTGCATTATGCTGATAAACAAATAGGTTTATTTTTTGATTTATTAAAGAAAAAAGGTTTAATAGATGATACCATAGTTGTAATATATGGAGATCATAGTGGGATACATAAATATTACCCAGAGGATATTGAAGTAACAACAATGGATGGAGATTGGTGGCAAACATATGAACATGAAATTCCATTAATAATATATGGAAGTGGGCTTCCAAATAAGACAATTGATAAAAATGGAGGACAAATTGATGTTATGCCAACTGTTTCCTATTTATTGGGAATTGATGATATAGGAAGTGTAATGGGTAGAAATTTGCTAAATACTAATAGAGATGCTACAGTATTAAAGGGTGGCGAAGTAATTGGAAATCCTACAAAGGAAGAAAAGGAAAAATTAGAACAAGCATATACAATAGCTGAATATATAATTAAAAATAATTATTTTAAAAATAAAGGTTTATTAAAATAGTAGAGGTGTATATATATGACAAAGATTCTTTATCTAGTTATTCCTTGTTATAACGAGGAAGAGGTTTTACATGAAACAAGTAAAAGATTATATGAAAAAATTACCACAATGATTAAGAACAATACTATTAGCAAAGATAGTAAAATAATGTTTGTAAATGATGGGTCAAAAGATAGGACATGGAGCATAATTGAGGAATTACATGAAAAGGATAAAATGTTTTCAGGGGTGAATTTGTCTAGAAATAAGGGACATCAAAATGCACTTTTGGCAGGGCTTATGACAGCAAAAGAAAAGGCAGACATGGTAATATCACTTGATGCAGATTTACAAGATGATATTGAGGTTATAGATAAATTTGTTTTGGAGTATTATGGTGGAAGTGATGTAGTGTATGGAGTAAGATCTGCAAGAGAAACAGATACATTCTTTAAAAGAACTACAGCTCTTGGATTTTATAAAGTTATGAAATTACTAGGAGTAGATGTAATTTACAATCACGCAGATTATAGATTAATGAGCAAAAGAGCCCTTGAGGGATTAAGTGAATTTAAAGAGGTAAATTTATTTTTAAGGGGAATAGTGCCATTAATAGGGTATAAATACTCTGTTGTTGAGTATGAACGTCATGAAAGATTTGCTGGAGAATCAAAATATCCATTAAGGAAAATGCTTGCATTTGCTTGGGATGGAATTACATCCTTTAGTATAAAACCAATAAGAATAATTACAAGTCTAGGTTTTATAATATTTATTATAAGTATATTGGCATTAATATATTCCTTAATAGTTAATTTCCTAGGAAATACTGTTAGTGGATGGACATCATTAACTTTATCAATTTGGATGATAGGTGGAATTCAATTATTATCACTAGGAATAATTGGTGAATACATTGGTAAGATTTATAATGAGACAAAACACAGACCAAGGTTTATAATTCAAGAGGTACTTGATAAAAAGAAGGACAAGGAGTAGGAAATGGATAAGTTGGTGACAAAATGTAAGAATATTTTTTTATCAATTGAGTTTATGAAGTTTGTTATAATAGGTGTAATTAATACATTTAATGGAACATTATTTTCATATATATATTCTAGTTTCTTAAATGTGAATATAGCCTTTATTTTTGGGTATATAACAGGGCTTTTAATATCATATTTACTAAATAGTTATTTTACATTTAAAGAAAGTTTAAGTATACAGAAGTTTATAAGATTTGCCATTTCATATATACCAAATTTCTTAATACAGTACATAGTAGTACTTATAGTAATAAATATATTAGGTTGGTATAATTTAATAGCTTATGGGTTGGCAGCACTAATTGGGGTGCCAGTAACTTTTATTATTATGAAGTTATTTGCTTTTAAAAAATAAATATATTTTTATGTCCTTTAATATTTATCGAATAAAAGTTGAATAGTAGTAACATATAGTGGGCAAAATAAGTACAAATTCAATAAACGTGAGATGAAAATTGGAGGGTACTATTATGTCAGATTATAGAATGGATATTAAAGGTGATATTGGGCTAAATGAATATAGTAATATTAATGATTATTTATGTATTGTAGATAAAAATGATAAATTTACCATTGTTTTAGATAATATAAACAATAAGGACATTGGTGTAATAAATTCAATGCTTGAAAATAATAGTTTTTCTGTATATGATCGTGGATATAATAATCATGGAAGTTATTACATTAATGCATATAAAATAAAATAAATTACCAAAAAACTCTTTATTTATTTTCTATTTGAATTTACAATAGAAAATAAGGATAAATTATATTTTTTTCAAGGAGGCAATTAATGAAGAACTATGTTATAGGAGTAGATTTAGGTGGAACTAAGATTAGTACAGCTATATCAACATTTGAAGGGAATATTTTAAGTCAAACAGTTATTCCAACAAATGCAAATGATGGTGAAGAGGCTGTTATGAATAGAATTATTCCAACTATTGATGA
>CAMNZV010000171.1 GCA_946575275.1 uncultured Clostridium sp.
CAACTAACAAATTTACAATCAGGATAACCAGAACATCCAAAGAATTTTTTCCCTCTTTTACTCTTTATAACTACTATTTTATTACCACATTCAGGACAAGGCACCTGTAATTCTTCAACAATAGGTTTTGCATTTTTGCACTCAGGATAACCTGGACAAGCTAAAAACTTGCCGTATCTGCCTTTTTTAATAACCATCATTCTACCGCATTTATCACAAGGAACATCACTTACCTCATCTTCAATAACAACTTTTGATATTTCTTTTTCCGCCTTGTCAATTGCAACTTTTAGAGGCTGGAAAAATTCTGCCACAACTTCTTTCCATTCCTCCGTACCTTCTTCAATGTGATCAAGATTTTTTTCCATTTCTGCTGTAAAGTCAACGTCTACAATTTGATTGAAATATTCACTTATAATATTATTAACAATAAATCCAAGTTCAGTTGGTATAAGATTTTTCTTTTCTCTTACTATATACTCTCTATTTAAAATTGTAGAAATAGTTGGAACGTATGTACTTGGTCTTCCTATTCCTTTTTCCTCCATAAGTTTTACAAAAGATGCTTCTGTAAATCTTGGTGGTGGAGATGTAAAATGTTGAGTTCCTTTAATATCGAAGTCCCGTAGCACTTCCCCTTCTTCAAGTTTTGGAAGTATTCCTTCGTTTTCTTCCTCATCATTATTATACTCATAAAGTTTCATAAATCCATCAAAATCAACTATTGAACCTGATGCTCTAAATTTATATTCACCATTTAGTATTTCTATAGAATTTGTTTTTAGTATACATGAAGCCATTTGACTTGCCATGAATCTTTTCCAAATTAATGTGTATAATTTAAATTGTTCTGGTGTTAAATTAGCCTTAGCTATTTCTGGAGTTATTTCAATTATTGATGGTCTAATTGCTTCATGAGCATCTTGAATATTTTTCTTTCCTTTGTATATTCTTTTTTCATTAGGAATATATTCACTACCATACTTTTCTTCTATAAAATTTAGTGCTGTATTTTGTGCTTCATCTGATATTCTTACTGAATCCGTTCTCATATAAGTAATTAAACCTACAGTTCCATACCCCTTAACTTCTACACCTTCATATAAAACTTGTGCAACTGACATAGTTTTCTTAGTTATAAAATTTAATTTTTTGCCGGCTTCTTGTTGAAGAGTACTTGTGGTAAATGGAGGCAATGGATTTCTATGTTTTTTTCCAGTATTAATTGATTTAACTTGAAATTCATTATTTTTAAGTTCTTTTAAAATTTCATTAGTCTCATCTTCATTGTTTATTTCAACCTTCTTACCACTTTTAGTAGATAGTTTTATTGCAAAGGACTTTTTATCCTTCTTTATATTTGTGTCAATTGTCCAATATTCTTTAGGTTCAAAGGCTTTTATCTCATTTTCTCTATCACAAATAAGCTTAAGTGCTACAGATTGAACTCTTCCTGCACTTAGGCCCCATTTTACATTTCTCCAAAGAATCGGGCTTATTTCATAACCAACTAATCTATCTAGTATTCTTCTTGCTTGCTGAGCATTAACTAAATTAAGCTTTATTTGTCTTGCTTCCTTTATTGAGTTTTTTACGGCTGTTTTAGTTATCTCATTAAATACAATTCTACATTTTTTATCCTCTGGAATTTTTAATATATTTGCTAAATGCCATGATATTGCTTCCCCTTCACGGTCAGGGTCAGTTGCAAGATATACTTTTTTGCATTTTTTAGCTTGTTTTCTAAGTTTACTTATTAATTCACCCTTGCCTCTTATTGTAATATATTTAGGGTTAAAATCATCCTCTATATCAACACCTAATTTACTTTTTGGTAAATCCCTTACATGTCCCATAGATGCTTCTACAATATAATTTTTTCCAAGATATTTTTCTATAGTCTTTGCCTTTGCAGGCGACTCAACTATTACTAAGTTTTGTTCCATATTATACACTCTATATAAATAATTTATATTAGAGTTTACACCCCCTTATTAACTTATATTATCCTAGCATAATAATCACCGGGAAGGAAAATTATTTCATTTCCAATTTGCATTTCAAATAATAACCTAAATAAGGCTTCTCTGTCAATAGAAGTTTTTCTAATTATATCGTCAATGTGTATAGGTTCATTTTGTATTAATGATAGTATTTTCTTCTTTATCGGTGACATTTTATTATGTATATCTTTTTTATGCAAATCTAATTTTGAATATACATCATCTAATGAAGTTATTATTTCAGCTCCTTCACTAATTAACATATTACACCCTGCGCTACCTTTATATAATATTGAGCCAGGTACTGCCATTACATCTATACCTTGCTCGGCAGCTAAGGTTGCTGTAATTAAGGATCCACTTTTTATGGATGCTTCAACAACTATTACAAGTTCAGATAATCCACTAATTATTCTGTTCCTCATTGGAAAATTATAACTAAAAGGTTTTGTTCCAGGTGAAAATTCCGAAATAATTAACCCTTCTCTTTCAATTTGTTTAAAAAGGTTTAAATTCTCATATGGATAGGTAACATCAATACCCGAACCTAATACTACTATGGTTTTTCCAGAACATCTAATAGATTCCCTATGGGATGCAGAGTCTATTCCCTTTGCACCACCACTTATTATTGAGATATTAAAACTATTTAAGTTGTTTGTCAACAACTTTGTTACTTCAATTCCATAATTACTACAATTTCTAGAGCCAATAATTGCTACAATTCTTTCATTTAACAAATGTAAGTTTCCTTTATAAAAAAATCCATAAGGTGCCTCATCAATTCTCTTTAATTGGCTTGGGTACTGAATATCATTGTAAAATACAACACCTATATTATTCTTTTTAATGTATTCAAATATTTCCTTAGCCTTTAATAATTGTTCTTTTAAAATGCTTTCAGAAAATTTTGTGAATTTTTTATTAAAAAATATTTCTTCCTCTGTTTTATATACTTCAAGTAATTTAAATTTAACGTTATTAGAAATATTAAGTAGCAAGAACCATAACTTATATATCATATATTTTCACCTATATTATCTTCCCATTAAAATCACGCCTAAAACTCATTGCCTCAATTACATTTCCCTCTGTAATATCCTTATTTTCCTCAATGTCTGCTATTGTTCTTGCAACCTTTATTACTTTTCCAAAAGCTCTAAGTGAGGCTTTACTAACTTTAAAGTATTCTTCAAGCAAATTAATTATTTTTTTGTTTATTCTACATAATTCAAATATATCTTTACCCTTAATTTCAGAATTATATAAATAGGAGGTTCCTTTGAATCTTGTCCTTTGAATACTTTCAGCTATTTGTACCTTTTCAATCATTTCTTTTGTTGTATTTATATCTACCTTTTTATTAATTTCATTAAATTTTATTGGTGGAACATAGTTAAAAATATCAATTCTATCTCTAAATGCCTTTGTTAATTTACTAGTATATCTTGTTTTTTGAAATTCACTACAAGTACATTCACTTGTTATAAGTCCATCACTTATAGCAGAATTTCCACAGGGACATAAATTAGTTGCCCCAATTAAGATAAATTTAGCTGGTAATTTCATAGATGCATTTCCTCTTGTAATTGATATAAAACCCTCCTCTAGAGGTTCTCTTAATAATTCAAGTATATCTCTCTTGTATTCTAATATTTCATCTAAGAAGAGTATTCCTCTATGTGCTAAAGTTACTTCCCCTGGCTTTATACTATGTCCTCCACCAATTAATGCCATCTTGGTTATAGAGTGGTGTGGATTTCTAAAAGGCCTTTTAATTGTATGACTACTTTCCAGTTTACCTGCTGCACTATGAATTTTAGCAATTTCAAGTTTTTCATTATGACTTAATTTCGGCAATATGGATTCATAAGCCTTAGCAAGCATAGTTTTACCACAACCTGTTTTACCAAACAGAAGTAAATTATGTCTACCCGCTGCACTTAATAGCATTGCTCTTTTTGTATTATTTTGTCCAATAATATCATCAAAATTATTTAATGTTTTTTCCACATTCATTTTATTCTCTCTAATTTCAAATGGTAGTATATTCCCATTATTAATATAGGAAATAACCTCCTTTAAATTATCAAAGGGATAATATAACATTTCATTTTTATAAGTACACTCATTAATGTTTTTTCTTGGAAATATCATACTCCTGATGTTATTATTTTCCGCCTCTAAAATTATGGGTAAAACACCCTTAACCCCTTTTATATCACCACTTAAAGATAACTCTCCTATAATAATATAATCCTTTAAATCTTTATTTTTTATTTGTTTGCTTTCAACTAATATTCCAATTGCTATTGGTAAATCTAATAATGAACCTATTTTTTTTATATCAGCTGGTGCCAAGCTTACTGTAATTCTACCCATTGGAAATTTAAATCCACTATTAATAATTGCAGCTCTAACCCTTTCTTTAGATTCTCTAACTGCAGCATCTGGTAGTCCAACTATATTAAAAGAAGGCATTCCCTTTGCTATATACACCTCTACATCAATAATAAAACCTTCAATATCAAAACATGTTCCACTTTTTATTTTTACAGCCATTTTTATCACCCTTTTTTAAGTATTAACAAATAAATTAAAAATAATCATTTATTTTGATTAACTTTTATAAAATTGGATAAAATTTTATAAAGAAAGTGGTGATTTTTTGATTTCTTTAAATAGAATAATAGGTAATAAAGG
>CAMNZV010000172.1 GCA_946575275.1 uncultured Clostridium sp.
TGCAGGAGGAAGTCCAGATGGAGCTGCAGTTCTTAGAATAATGAACAAATTATTCGATTTAAATTTAAGTTTTGAAGAGTTAAGAGAATTAGGATTAAAACTTGGTGCTGATGTACCCTATTGCATTGAAGGGGGTACAGCCTTATGTCAGGGTATAGGTGAAAAAATAACCCAGCTAACATCCTTTAAAAACCATATATTAATATTAGTTAAACCTTCCTTTGCAGTATCAACAAAGGAAGTATACAGAAATTATAATATTGATAAAGCACTAAAACATCCTAAAACAACAGATTTAATTAGGGCGATAGAAAAAGATGACTTATATTATGTATGTGATAATATGAGCAATCTTTTGGAAAATGTAACACTTAGGGAACATAAAGAAATAATTGATTTGAAAGAAGAAATAATAAAACTTGGTGCAATTAATTCCATGATGAGTGGAAGTGGGCCAAGTGTTTATGGCTTTTTTGATGACATGCTTAAGGCTCAGGAATGTTATGATTATATGAAGAAAAAATATAAAGATGTCTTTATAACAAGAACAATATAACTTAGTGAATATAAAATCTTTTTATGGCAATAATTAATGACATAAGGAGGTTTTTTTTATGAAAAAAATTATTTATACAATTATAGGTATTATTATTTTAGGGATGTTTTCAGGGTGTACAAGCACTACTGGGAATTATTATTATAAATATGAGGATGTGAAAGATACAATAATAAGGTTTCATGTTATTGCAAATAGTGATGATGATGATGATCAAAAACTTAAATTGAAGGTTAAGGATAAGGTTATTGAAAGCTTGTATCCTTATTTAAATGAATCAAATTCAATTGAGGAGTCAAGAAAAATAATTAGTGATAAAGAAGATGAAATAATTAAGATAGCAAATTCTGTAATAAAGGAAGAAGGCTATAATTATAATATATCTATAAAATTAGAAAGAGATAATTTCCCTGAAAAAGAATATGGTAGCATAGTTTTGCCACAAGGAAATTATGAAGCATTTAAAATAATAATCGGAAATGGTAATGGAAAGAATTGGTGGTGTGTAATGTTTCCCCCTTTATGTTTTGTAGATGTTACAAAGGGTCAAGTTGAAGAAGATAAAACTAAGAATGAATTGGATAAGGAAATAGCAAAGGATGAGGATGAAAATGAGGAAGAAGAAATAGAAATAAAATCAAAATTATTTGAATGGATTAAGGATATTTTTAATTAAAGTTTAAATTTTAATAAACTACTTGATAAATACCTATTTTAAATTTAAACTATAGAATGTAGTTGAAATTGGAGGGGAATTTATGACAAGAGCATTTGCAATGATGTCTGGGGGACTAGATAGCGTTTTAGCAGCAAAATTAATTAAAGATCAGGGTATTGAAGTAATAGGAATTTGTTTTAAATCATATTTTTTTGGGGAAGAAAATGCAATAAGAATGGCAAAACAAATTGGAATAAAATTAGAGGTTATTGATTTTTCGGAAAATCATTTAGCTATGGTTAAGAATCCAAAGCATGGTAGAGGTAAAAATATGAATCCTTGTATTGACTGTCATGCAATGATGATGAACTATTGCGGAAAAATATTAGAGGAATATAATGCAGATTTTATTATTACAGGGGAAGTTTTGAATCAAAGACCAATGTCACAAAACAAACAGGCTTTAAATACAGTAAAAAAGGAATCTGGATTTTCAAATAAAATATTAAGACCTTTATGTGCATTAAACCTAGAACCTACGGAAATGGAGTTAAGTGGACTTGTTGATAGGGAAAGACTTCTTGGAATATCAGGAAGAGGTAGAAAGGCACAAATGGAGTTAGCTGAAAAATATGGAATAGTAGATTATCCATCTCCAGCTGGAGGCTGTAAGTTAACAGAACCTAATTATGCAATGAGGCTAAAAAAGGCATTAGAAATAAATGAAAATATTACACCTAAGGAAATTACCTTATTAAGATATGGAAGACATTTCAAAAGTGATAATAATTGTGAAATTATAGTTTCTAGAACAGGTGAAGAAGGTGAAGAAATAAAAGAAATCTTATCTAATGAAGATATAGTTTTTATTCCTTCAAGCCATATGGGAGCCATGGCTATAATCCATGGAAATCCAACTGATGAAGACAAAGAACTTGCATGTAGAATAGTTGCAAGATATAGTAAGGGTAAGGATCTTGACGAAGTAACAATAAAATTTGGGAACTTTGGAACTAAGTTTAATGAAACAAAGACTATAAAGCCTATGTGCGATGATGAAATAAAGAAATATTTAATATAATATAAAAAAACGAGGTATAATATATGAAAAAAAACGCTGTTATAAGCATAGTAAGCAATAATACTTTAAGTGAAGGAGAAGAAATTGAAGTAGTATCTCCTGGAGAATATATTAAAGTAAAACATGGATATAAGGCAACTTATGAAGAAACTGAGCTATCAGGAATGGATGGAACTTTAACCACATTATCTATTACAAATAAACAAGTTATTCTAGAAAGAGAAGGCACAACTACAACTAAGATGGTATTTAATGAAGAGGAACCATCCATATCATTATACAATACTCCTTATGGGATGCTTGAAATCACAATTGCTACTAATAAATTAAATGTTAATATGGATGATAATGGAGGAGAATTAAATATCGAATATGATATGGCAATAGCTGGTCAAAGTCCTCTTAATACCTCATTAATATTGAAAGTAGAAAAAACTCATTAAAGATGATTAGAAACTTAGGAACATGGGAATACTTTCTAGATAAGGTTATATATTTATATAACCTAATAAAAAATAAGTAGGTGTTTTCTATGAATATGGCAGAAAAATATATTTTTATATTAAGTGTAATCTGTAGGCATTATTCTATTGAGCCTATGGATTTTCTTAATACTCTTAAGAATAAAGATAATAAATATTTATTTTTATTATTACTAAAAAAGTATAAATGTATAGATGAAAACAAAATAAAAGAAGATTTAAAATTAAACAATAAAAGAAGTTTAAATTATAGTTTGAAAAAGGCAGAAGAAAAACTGCTTATTAATAGAGAATTTAGGGAAAAATTCTTCGAAATAGAAGAAGACTTGTTAAATTGCAAATAAAAAGGTATAATATGTTTTGTGAATGAACATCATTTCTACAGTCATTTCATTTTAATTTCAGATTATTTCCAGTTAATTAAACAAATAAATTTGGAGGTGTCATTTTGACAAAAGAACAATACGAGAATAAAACTTTAGCTGAATTAAAAGATATAGCCAAAACTTTGGATATAAAAAATATATCAAAATATAAAAAGATGGAACTTATTGAATTAATTATGTCCTTAAATGTAAAAACAGTTAAAAAAGAGACAATAGTATTACAGGAGAAAATAGCTCCCAAAAAAGAAAATCAAGCTACTTCTAATGTAACTACTCAACATAAGACAGAAGAAAAAAAGGAAGAATTAAAAAATATAATTAATAATTCTGATATGGCAAAAGGAATACTAGAAATATTAGAAAATAATAGTTTTGGTTTTTTAAGATGTAAAAATTATTTAACTAGTAGCGAAGACATTTATGTATCACCTTCACAAATTAGAAGATTTAATTTAAAAACTGGAGATGAAGTAGTAGGTAAGGTTAGGGAGGCTAAAGAGGGAGAAAAGTTCAAGGCATTAATATTTGTAGATAAAGTTAATGGAGAACATCCTGAGAAGGCAATTGGTAGAAGAGCTTTTGAAAATTTAGTTCCTATTTATCCAACTGAAAGAATAAGACTTGAAACTAATAACCAACTTGATTTATCATCAAGATTAATGGATATAATATGTCCTATAGGAAAAGGGCAAAGAGGTATTATAGTTGCACCACCAAAGGCTGGTAAAACAACACTACTTAAAAAAATTGCACAAAGCATTTCTAAAAATAATCCTGAGTCAGTTTTAATAGTACTTTTAATTGATGAAAGACCAGAAGAAGTTACAGACATGCAAAGAAGCATTAAAGGTGAGGTAATATATTCAACCTTTGATGAAGAACCTCAAAATCATGCAAAAGTATCTCAAATTGTACTTGAGAGAGCTAAAAGAATTGTGGAACAAGGCAAAGATGTAATAATATTATTAGATAGTTTAACAAGACTTTCAAGAGCATATAATTTAACAGTCACACCTTCTGGTAGAACTCTTTCAGGGGGACTTGACCCGGGTGCATTAATAATGCCTAAGAAATTCTTTGGTGCTGCTAGAAACATAGAAAATGGTGGAAGTTTAACAATACTTGCAACAGCTTTAGTTGATACTGGTTCAAGAATGGATGATATGATATTTGAAGAGTTTAAAGGAACAGGAAACATGGAGGTTCATTTAGATAGAAAGCTTCAAGAAAGAAGAATATTCCCAGCTATAGATATATATAAATCAGGTACAAGAAAAGAAGATTTATTACTAGATGATGATGAAAAAGAGGTATCATATTCTTTGAGAAAAACTATGTACAAGGATGGCAATATAGAATCAATTACAGAAAACTTAATTGCGACCTTATCAAAAACAAGGAACAATAAAGATTTTATTGAGATATATAAAAAGAATATTAAATAGTTGTCAACAGCCCACTACCCTAAAGGGATAGGGGCATGGGATAAAAAAATCCAAGAAAGGCTATAATAAAGCTTAACTTGGATATTTTAAT
>CAMNZV010000173.1 GCA_946575275.1 uncultured Clostridium sp.
AATCCACTTTTTATTTCTTCTATTATTTCTAGAAAATTCACAATAATCCCCCTTTTCTTTATAGTATTATATCACATAACAGCATATCTGATAACCTTTTCACATAAAGAAACGTCCATTAATTATCTTAATAATTAATGGACATTTTATTCATAAGGTATTCCCTTGATTTTACAATATGCGAGATAAACCATAAGCGGGGTTCTGTATTAAGCAATCATCTATCTAACCCTACTGTTACCAATAGGATTTAGCGACACACCCAGAGGCGGAACGGGCAGCTCCAAAATGCCTCTCTATTCGGTCTTGCTCCAAGTGGGGTTTACATAGCCGTGAAGTCGCCATCACGCTGGTGAGCTCTTACCTCGCCTTTCCATCCTTACCTAAAAAATTAGGCGGTATATCTCTGTTGCACTTTCCTTCAAGTCGCCTTGACTGGACGTTATCCAGCACCCTGCCCTATGGAGCCCCGACTTTCCTCTCCTAGCTCAAAGGCTAGCAGCGATTGCATGTTTCACTCGCTTTTTTATATTAACATACTTATGTTTTTTTTACAAGGAGCTTTTCTTCTAAGGAATAAATATAAAAAGTAAGACTAATAAAAAAATCACTAACAAACCATATAATCCAACTCCACACATTAATAATGTAATAAGAACTGCAATTAAAACAATACACTTAAAAGGACTTATAAACGCAAAAATAGGAAACTTACACCACTTCCTCATTCCACCATTACATACTTTACTAAAGTTATCCTTAATATTATCAAAATTTTTTTTAAATCCATTACTAATAAAGATCACCACCTTAATTTAGGATATTCCTAGGAATTTTATTGTAAATTTATTAATTATATTCCAGTTTAATAGTTTTTATGTTATTATAATTATATTAATTAACATTATATGGAGGAAATATGAGAAGGTTACTATATTTAATTTTAATTTCTTTTACAATTTTATTCATGGGTTGCATTTCAAATAATATGAATTTTAACACCAAAGAGAAATCTATAGTTGTATATAGCTCTCTTAAGGAGTTGGATATGCCAAAAGATAATATTAGTATTTGGGTAAATGGAAACCCTTTAGATTTAGAGTCTTCAATATATTTAAGTAAAAATAGATATTATTTGTGCTTAAATGAAACTGTGGACAAGCTAAATGGCTCCATAGATATTCAAACTAAAATCCTTAACATTAATCTGCTTAATACTACTTTTACTATTGATACAGAAAGTAATATAGTAAGCGTAAATAATTCTGATTCATTTATATTAAAAAATAGTCTGATTTCAAATGATAATTGCTATTATATTGATTTTTCTGATTTGTCACATATTTTAAATATGTATACTCATTGGGATAAAACTACTAAAACTATTTATTGCAATACTACTAATGAAGTCTTAAATAATATTAATCCATATAAGACAAGTATTGATATTTTAGGTTTTTTAAGATTGGAGGATATCGAGTTAACTAAAGCTTCCTATGATGTTGATTATTTTGAAAAAATTAGAGTTATATCTGATTACTTATATAAAAAAAACATTCCTTTTAATATCGCTTGGATACCAAAGGAGGTTAATCCTGCATGCAATATAGTTAATGATCCTATATTATGTAACGACTTTATAAATGCAGAACAGGTTTACTCTCTTGATTATTTTATTAATCATAATGGCTCAATTGGATTACATGGATACACTCATCAATTTGGCAATGAAACCTCTGGGGTAGGATCTGAATTTGGCATTGTAAATCCATCTATTAGTGATTTTAAGGATAGAATGAACAAGGCTATAGAAACGGCTAATTATTTAAATATCCCAATAAGTTTCTTTGAAGCTCCTCATTATGAAATTACAAAGGAACAAACTATAGAGGCTGAAAAATTGTTTAAAGTTCTTTACTACCCCTATTATTTTGATGGTAAAGAAAAATTAGATTCTACTAAACCTCAAATAAGTCCAAATAACAAATCCTGTTATTATATTGATACACCCCTTGATTATATTTCAATTGATAATGTTTCTGGTTCTTTAAAGAGAATAGAAAATACTGACATAAAAAATATGGGTAGCGTTTTTTACCACCCACGATTAGAATTTCAAAACATTACATTAACTTTAGAAAATAATATTCCAAGTTATAAATATAACATAGATTCAACACTTGAAAAACTATTAGCTATTTTAGAGAAAAAAGGATATAAATTTTCTAAAATTGATGATATTCAATAGAATTCATAAGGATCTTTACTATTTTTAGATGGGATAAATTCTATATCTTTGAATTTGTCCCCTATTTCTTTCATAACCTCTAAAAGTACAATCCATTCAGTATTGAAATGTCCTGCATCTATAATACTCATACCCATTTCTTTATAGTCAGATACAAAATGATATGTAGTATCCCCTGTTATTATACAATCTACATTATTGTCTTTGGCTATTTTAAAGAAATCTTGACCACTACCATTTATTATAGCAATTTTAGTGACAGTTTTTTTACCAATTGCAACTTTTAAGTTATTAATATGTAGTTTGTTTTTCACATTTTCAATAACCTTTTCTATAGGAATTTCCTCTTCAATTTGAACAATCCTTCCTATACCGGAATCCTCGTAACCTTTAATTTGCGATTTCTCTATAATTATCCCTTTATTATATCCAAGTATTTCAACAATTTTATCATTTAACCCACTTTTTGTTGAATCAAGGTTTGTATGACATGAATATAGTGAAATATTATTTTTAATAAGCTCTATTATTTTTAATCCTTGTAAATCATTATAAATAATTTTACTTGGTTTTTTAAATATTAAAGGATGATGAGTTATAATTAAATCTATATTATTATGCTTAGCTTCATCTATAACCTCTTTAGTGCAGTCTAAAGCTAATAAAACTTTTTTAACTTCCTTATTTTCATCTCCCACCATTAAACCTACATTATCATAACTTTCCTTTAAAAAACATGGTGCTAAGGCTTCAATTTCTTTAGCTATATCATTAACTTTCATTGGCTTTACTCCTTAAATCTTCAATAAATTGTATCTTTTTATTTATTTCGCTTTTTCTAATTTTTGCACTTTCTGAATTATCTTTAATATGACTTAATATTTTTTCATATTTATCCTTCTTATAATCTAAATATTTATAATAAACTTTCTCTTTGCCTTTTATATATTCAGGTGAAATTTCATAATATATTTTATCTAATTTCCCAATGCTTTCAGTTGATTTTTTAACCTTAAATAATTCATAAAAAATACCTTCATCAAAGCATAAATCCTCTTTAAGAACATCATATCCATTGTTATAGAGATATTCCCTTAAGACCTCTGGATTTTGTGCCGGTTGAAGTATTATAAAATCTAATAGCTTAACCTTTTCTATATCTGCCTTTAAAATATCAATTATTAAATTTCCACCCATTCCTGCAATAATAACCCCATTTGCTTCACCAGCATTTATTGTTTTAAGACCAGAACCAAGTCTAACATCTACAAAGGATGAAACCCTATCAGATGAGGCATTTAACTTTGCCTTTTCAACAGGACCTTTATTTATATCTGAAGCAATTGCTTTATTACATAGATTGTTTTTAACTGCATATATCGGAATGTAACCATGATCCGAACCAATATCTGCAATACAATTGCACCTATCAATATGCTTTATTATAAATTTTAATCTATTACTAATATCCATATTTTAATACTCCTATTCAAAAATATTAAAGACATGCTAAATTACAGTGAATTAACATGCCTTCAAATAATTAATCTAAATAATCTTTTAATTTCTTACTTCTAGATGGGTGTCTTAATTTACGTAAAGCCTTTGCTTCTATTTGTCTAATTCTTTCTCTTGTTACATTAAATTCTCTTCCTACTTCTTCAAGAGTTCTAGCTCTACCATCATCTAACCCAAATCTTAATCTTAATACTTTTTCTTCCCTTGGAGTTAAAGTATCTAAAACATTAATAAGCTGTTCTTTAAGCATTGTAAATGCAGCTGCTTCTGCTGGTGCTGGTGCATCGTCATCTGGTATAAAATCACCTAAATGACTGTCTTCTTCTTCACCAATTGGAGTTTCAAGAGACACAGGTTCTTGAGCAACTTTTTGAATTTCACGGACCTTTTCAACTGGCAAATCCATAACCTTTGCAATTTCTTCTGGAAATGGGTCTCTACCTAATTCCTGTAATAATTGCCTTTGTACTCTAATTAATTTATTTATAGTTTCAACCATATGCACAGGTATTCTTATAGTTCTTGCCTGATCTGCTATGGCTCTTGTTATTGCTTGCCTTATCCACCAAGTAGCATAAGTTGAGAATTTGAATCCTTTTCTGTAGTCAAACTTTTCAACTGCCTTTATTAAACCTAAATTACCTTCTTGAATTAAATCAAGAAATAACATTCCACGTCCAACATATCTTTTTGCAATACTTACTACAAGTCTTAAATTAGCTTCGGCTAATTTTTTCTTTGCTCTTTGATCTCCCTGTTCAATTCTGTTAGCTAAGTCTATTTCTTCTTCTGAAGATAATAATGGAACCTTACCTATTTACTTTAAGTACATTCTAACTGGATCATCAATGGCAATTCCTTCTGGTACAGATAAATCTACTTCTTCTTCTTCTGCTGCTTCTCCTTCTTGTCCTTCTCCTCCTTCGCCT
>CAMNZV010000174.1 GCA_946575275.1 uncultured Clostridium sp.
TCTTGGAGAATATAAGGCTATTAGAGAATTGTTTATAAAGCATATTGAGGATGCTATTTAACATCAAAGGGCTTTGGTACCTTAATACCATAGCCCTTTTTTAAGTTTACTCTACATATTGTCCCCTTAAATGCTCCCATTCTGAGCTTTCTAAAGATAGAAAATCAATACTTTCAAAATCATCATATAGATATATTCCAATGTCATTCATAATTGCAAGATGGTCATCATCCTCACTTATTGTTGCTCTACCACTTAATATACTACTCCCATCTCTTAATAAATAAACTTCAAGGCAAAAGTCCTTCCCAGTAAATTCTGTTATTTCAATAGAATAACCAAGGTCATTATTAACATACACTCCCCACCATTGATTATATATTGTATCCCCTGGATCACTCATATTTTCATCTGGTATTAAGTCCCCCATTCCCCCAGTATTATTATCTATATACTCTTCATAATTAATATAAAAAGTGCTACCTTCATAAGGTATATTAGAGGGTATTATATTGGTTGGATAAAGCTCATCTATATATAATTCTTTTCCATCATCCATTGAATAATAAATATATTTAGCATCAAAATTTTCTCTTAGAGTTGCTAAAAGACTGTCCATCATAAACCAATTAGTTGAATCTGAATCATAAAAATGAAAATCCTCTTTTTCCTCTCTTGGTGGTAAATTTGAAAGAAGTGTTGAATTTAAATCCCAGTCTATATAAAGTGAATTTTTCTCATATTTATAATCTATAATAAAATCTAACCCTGTTATATCAGATAAGCCATTTGCAAGTACCTTTGGTGTAAGCTCTCCTGTATACTCTATTTCATGACGATTCATGCGTCCAGACAAGCTCCCCGTATAAATAGATGCTGTTTCTTTTCTTTGTTCTTCTGTATTGCTTTTAAATACCTTTTCGCAACCTACAAAAGAAAATGCTACACATACAAATAACACTAATATTAATATCTTATTCTTCATTTTTACCCCCATTAATTACTTTTATATTTATTACTTTGAAAATACCTCTTGTATACTTTCTACTTCAAAAGAATCATTAGCCATTATTGAATTATCAATAACCCCATCACTCCATTTTAAAATAATAGTATTTCCATTAACCTCCCATGTTCCCCCTTCCTCATCACCATTCCAGACTTGTTCATTTGCACTTTTTATATCTTTAAATAAAAATATCCCATTTTCCAAGAAAAACATTATATAATTATCACTTATCCATGAAGCTTCTACAAAAAGTTTAGTTCTAAGTAATGCACTTTCACCATTTGCTGTCCCTATTGCATCCTCTCGCAAAAAATAATCATCATCCCAAAAGCCCCCTATAAGAACAAGCTGATCATCAGACAATCTAAAGGACAAATCTGAATCTGTACTTATATTTATATAATCTATAGGATTTCCAGTGAAAAAGTTAAGCTCCCCATTGTTTAGCTTATATTCTCCTTCATTTCGAATCTCTTCTGTATTATACTGTACAACTCCATATTTATAGCTACTACCATCAAAATATATATATTTTTCTGCCTCATTTTTTGATTTACCTTTATAATTCCATCTTCCATCAATATTAATAAAGCTAGAGCTATCTATGGAATCAATTCTTCGAAAAATATCCTCTGTTTCTAAAACCTTAATTGTATTTAAATCTATAATCTCAAAATACACATCCCCAAATAGTGCATTGTTCATTACAAATTCATTGCCTTCCATTCTTGCCTCAAATTCCATACCTTCATTTCCAAAGTTGTCCCTTGATAAGGCTATATTATTTATGCTATCTACAGTAAATATTTGAATTCCAGCATAGTTTTCTTCATATTCCTTTGCCATATGCCACCATCCATCTAAATCCATTAATTGATAGTCCACCTGTTGAATTTCATTTTTGTCTGTATCGTTACATCCCACCAAAAATAAAAGTCCAATGCTTATAGTTACTGAAAGTAACCTTTTATAGGATTACAACGTTTATTTACATTTTTCTTTTCATATATAAATCCTACAACCTTTTTCACATAATTATATGTATAATTAAGCTCCTGTGCTATTTCCTTATTACTATAGCCCATAAGAATTAGTCTTAGTATCTTTTTTTCAGTGCTAGTTAAATCATCTGTGAACACCTATGCGAGCAAGAAGTACCTGACGTACAAATGGTTTTGTTATATAATCAACTGCACCGGTGGCGAATCCTTTTAGTTCTGATTCTATTTTATTAACTCCAGTTATAAAAATAACAGGTATGTCTTCAGCATCCTCAATTTTTCTCAACTGCTTAAGAGTATTAAATCCATTTATATCTGGCATTTCAACATCAAGTAAAATAATATCTGGCATTAAATCCTTTTTCATAAGCTCAAGTAATTCCATTCCTGATGTTACACAACTTACTTTATATTCTTTTTTCAATAATTCACTTGCCATTTTAAGTAGGGTAAAATCATCATCTACAACTACAATTGAAGCCTTATTTTCCATATCTTAAATCCCCCATAACATTTTTAAAACCTTCTCTGCTTCTCTAAATTGAAAATTATCAACTAATTCCTTTATTTTAATAAGCTTATTTTTATCATTTAAATCAATTGTTCCAACAGCTCCTGCCTTACTTTTCAATGAATGTACCTTGTATTTTAATGCTTTGTAATCCTTTATTTTATAAATTATCAATTTGTAATTTCTCTTCAGTATAATAATTAATAAATAATGATGCTATTTTTCCATACTGATTTATATCCCCACCAAGAAAGGACATCCCCTTTTCAACTATAATTCCGTATTTTAAAGCTTCACTTGAAAGTTTTTTTATCTTATTATTATTAGTTAAAATGTTTTTGCTTCTGCTTAATGAAACCTTATCTTTTGGTAAAAGTGAAATTAAGGTATCTTCAAGCACCTCCCATAAAATAGGTTTTGAAATATATTTTACAAAGCCTTCTTTTAATAGTTTTTCCTTAGTACCAGATACTATATTGGCTGTTAGTGCAACAACTGGTATATTAAAACTAGGATTTCTTTTTAGCTGTCTTAATGTATCAATACCATTTATATCTGGCATCATATAATCCATTAGAATAACATCATACTTCTTAGAATCTACCATTTCAATACTCTTTAATCCACTTTCTGCAGTTTCTATATCCATAAGAGTATTTGAAAGAAGTAGCCTAATAACCTGTAAATTTTCCTTATTATCATCCACAACCAAAACCCTTACATTTGGTGCAATAAAAGTAACCCTTGATTCTTCTAAATCATCTATTTTCCAAAATAACATAGAATCTCTCTCTATAGGTGTTGTATCTAAAACCCTTTGAATTACTTCAAGAGTAAAGGTACTGCCTACACCCCATTCACTTTCAACAGATACTTGTCCCCCCATAAGTTCAGCTAATGATTTAGCAATAGACAACCCAAGTCCAGTACCTTCTATATATTCATTAGGGTCCCTTTCCCCTCGTGTAAAGGCCTCAAATAATTTATTAATATTCTCTTTTTTTATGCCTAAACCAGTATCTATTACAGAAACAACTAATAGAATTTCATCTAATTCTCTTCCCTGTTTCTTTGAAACTTTCAATGTAATATTACCTTCCTTTGTATACTTTGCTGCATTTCCTAAAAAGTTAACAATTATTTGAGTTAAATGAACAAAATCTCCTATTAGTACACTTGGAAGAGATGAATCAACCTCTGTATTAAATGATAGCCCATAGTTTGAGGCTTGCTCCTCACCTATCATGGAAAGTTCTTTAATAAGATTATGAGTTTTATATTCTTCATTTATTAATGAAAATTTTCCTGATTCTATTTTTGAAACATCTAATACATTATTAATTAATTGCATTAAAATTTTTCCAGCACCTTTTATATTTGCACTATAATTTTTAATTTTAATAGATTCACTTTCCCTTAAAATCATTTCATTCATTCCAAGCATAACATTAATAGGTGTGCGAATTTCATGGCTCATATTTGCAAGAAAACTACTTTTTGCTTTATTAAGCTTAATAGCTTCATTATTTGCAGCCTCTAGTTCTTTATTTTGCTTATTATACATTTTAAATTGAATAAACATTGTACTTCCAAGCATAATACTAACAGATAAATATCCAACTAAAACTTCAGTAAAGTTGTATATATCTGAATTGTTAATAGAAACTGTTTCTGGAAAAAGATATGCAAGAGTACAAAGACCTGTATAATATATAAGTTCAATGACTGCAATTACTATTGCCTTTAATCCTTGAATCATATAAATGGTAAATACTACTGCAAAAATAAAGAAAAAAGGCATGGCACCATGATATCCTCCACCAAAAAAGAATATAAAGGTAAATGCAACAATAAAAATTACAAAAACTGTGATTGTATAACAAAGTTCATACCTGTTACTAGCTGACCCATAATACATTAATCCATAGGCAATAAAGCAGGTAGACATATTTGCTAATGCACTTACCATACCTTCATTACTTATAATACTGTATATTGTAGAAATAATTCCTACCATCATTCCTGTTATCGCTAATATATTGAACATTCTAATACGTAAATCTAAATTATTTCCTAAATATTTAGCCTTAAAACCCCTTATATAACCCAAAATTGTAATTACCCCCTAGCGAAATTGTACTATAATTATTATTTATATATTCATTACA
>CAMNZV010000175.1 GCA_946575275.1 uncultured Clostridium sp.
CAAGTATTATCATACTTTATACCTTAATAGAATTCATTGTTTTGTCATTACCTTTAACTATCCCCCATTGTAATATAATTGCACATACCCCTGCCAGACTCTGAAACTAAGGCTTCACTTTTTCCATTAAAATAGGACACACTTAAAACATTTTTTCTGTTGATGGAATTGTTAAGGTTGTTTCCAATGTAGCTTCAGTAAATTTTGTCCCTTTGGGTAACAAGGATTTATCCCTTAGCCAAATATCAAATCTACCATTTGCAATATATTCCCCCCTTAACTTTAATATCCATATTCCCGGCTTAATATCTTCAAAAAATATTTGAAAAAGTTGATTTCCTGTGTAACTTTCAGGATCATGGCCCATTACTTCTACCGAGGTTTCAAGAGTATAAAACTTTATTGTATTCATGAAGAATATTTTGGGCTTATAAAAACCTGTTTCCTCCCCTGAAGGTGAAATAATATTAATTAATATTTTTTATATATCTTGTTATATGACTCTCATCACTACCGGTATTTCCAGTTCCAACCACATTTACTATTCCACCCCTGGTTCCAATAAAAGATATAAATTTAGATGTAATATTATTGCCATCATGACTACCATCATTTGTCCCAACTCCATAATATATAACCATAGGTTTATTTAACCTTTCTGCAGTTTTTCTTAAAAACTGTATAGCAGATAAGACTTCTGGAGCATTATAAGCTGGAACAATAGGTAAATTGTTAACTTCAAGATTAAACTTATAACTAGGTGATGGAAGCAATTTAACAATAGCAAAATCACAATTTCTTGCAATCCCTTCTACCTCTTTGTTATACCCTCTTGCACCTATAATTGATGCCATACTTGTTCCAGTCCTATATAAAGATTTATTTTAATTTGCTTAATATTATCCACATCAGAAGGACTAGTATCCTGCAAAACATAAATACTTCTAGACTCAATAAATTTTATGCATTTCACATCAGCTAATAACCTTTCTTCCATTCCTCGTGGAACAGATACAACTGCCAATGTATCTGTAATTATATTACCACAGGCATAGTCAACCTTATCAATTTCTTCCTTAAATTTACCCCTATATTCCACTACATAGCCTGGTGCATTTTTATCTAAATAGTCGCACTTTGTCACTAAATATAATCTCCTATATACAAATATTATATCTTTAATACTTATGAAAATTGTAATTATTATTATTCCATTTCCTTTAAAAATATAAAGGTTCTTCCTCCATCAATAGATTGATATAAAGCATTTATCCCCCCTTTATAATCTCCATCTGCCCCTTGGGAAGCTTCCATAAATATATCATCTCCACTTTTATATGGCATTTCTATATAATCAAAGGGGTTATATGATGTCCCATCACTTAAATTGACAATATGTTCTGGTACCTTTACAAGATTAAATGTTTTCCCTCCATCATATGTCCCATAAAGTTCACCATTTGCTCCACCGTTATGGGCTAATCCAATAAAGCCAACCTCCTCTGTTATGAAATTAATTCCATAGGCACTACCTATACGTTGTCCAAAGGGACTAGTATTTAATAAACTATAACTATTTCCGCCATCTGTTGTTTTATATAATGAATAGGCTCTATTTCCTGCTGCTGCATCTTCTACCCTTAAATTGTAACCAATATTTTCATCCATAAAAAATTCCACAGTTCCATCACTTAATATTTTAGATTTATTTTCTGTGCTGCCAATGTCTAAATCCTCTTTATTATCTTCCTGTACCTTCCCACTATAATCTTCTCCCTCAATATTTTTTAAGTTATCTACTAATTTGTATCTTAATGGTGTTATAACACTTTCTTTTTCTGGTACATATATAGATACAAAGTACCCTTGTAGCAAAGATACTGCCTTAGATGCAAATCTAGTTTCCCCTTGTGAATTTACATATATTATTCCATCTGTATTGTATGCAAAATCCCTTTTACCATAGTATAAAATTCCATAGTTATCTTCATTTAAAGAATTTGTTATTTCCTCTATATCTATAGCACCTAATGTTTCAATTAATGGTTGAAGACTTTTATCTTCATCGTAGGTACAATTATTAAATCCATTCAAATATATCTTAGCCTTAAAATCCTTGCTTATGTCATAATCAATTAAATAGGTTTTATCCTTACCCTTGCTATCCTTACCATATAAAAATGTACTGAAATATTCTATCTCCCCTTCATGGTTAAATTTAACTGATAAGTTAGATGTAATATATAGTTTTTCTGGTAAATCAACTTCCTTTGAAATATCATTAAGTATCCCCAAAATTCCATCCTTGTAAATATCTTTATGACTTATTTCTATAGATTTTTCATTAAATGTTTTTTGCAAAACCTTATAAAGCCTACCGTTAAAACTAGTAGCACTAATATATATTCTATAGCCAAACAATATTGTACAAATTATCATAATAGATAAAGCTATCCAAATCCATATTTTTCTTTCTTTCATCTTTCCTCCTAAAAATTTTGAACAGGTAGGCTTTATAAATTAAGCCTACCTGTTCAGAGTTTATTATTTTTAAAATAACTTAACCATTATTGCTTCATAAGGTTTAAGTTTAATATTTTCAATTGTTCCAGTTATATCCTTATAATTACTTATTAATAAATCATAAGAATTATATTTACCATTATATTTAAATTCTACTTCATTACTATAAAAATTACAAACAACTAATATTTTTTCTCCATTTAAGCTTCTTTCATAAGCAAAAACATTTTTATCTTCTGGATTTAATAGTTTATAATCTCCATATATTATTATTTCATTATCTTTTCTTATATCTATTAGTATTTTATAATGATTAAAAACTGAATTCTTATTCTTCATCTCATTCTTAGCGTTTATTTCTTTGTAATTTTTATTTACCTTAAACCAAGGAGTTCCAGTTGTAAATCCTGCATTTTCTGAATCATCCCATTGCATTGGTGTTCTTGCATTATCTCTTCCTTTAGCATAAATAGATTTCATTATTTCATCATTACTGTAACCCTTTATAATTCTATCCTTATACATATTCTTACTTTCAATATCATCATACTCATCAATAGTTTCCAATTTTATATTGGTCATTCCAAGCTCTTCACCTTGATAAATATATGGAGTTCCTTGCATTCCATGTAAAAGAGTTGCAAGCATTTTAGCACTTTCTACCCTATACTCTTTATCATTTCCCCATCTTGAAACTATTCTTGGCAAGTCATGATTGTTCCAAAATAAACTATTCCAGCCCTCTCCCTTAAGCTCTGTTTGCCATTTTGATAAAACCTCTTTTAGCTCAATTAAATTTAAAGATTTCAAATCCCACTTTTCAGACCCTTCTTGATCTAAACCTATATGTTCAAATTGGAATACCATACTTAGCTCATTTCTACTTGGATTTGAATAAAGCTTTGCAACTTCTGGTGTTGCTCCCCAAGTTTCACCTACTGTTAAAAGATCATTTCCTGCTAAGGCTTCCTTATTCATTTCCTGAAGATAATCATGAAGCTTTGGTCCATTTCCTGTTATTTTTTCATCTGGAATTTTACCTATAAGATCAATAACATCCATCCTAAAACCACCAATTCCTTTATCCACCCAGAAATTCATCATTTTATATACTTCCTGCCTAACCTTTTCATTTTGCCAATTTAGGTCTGGTTGTCTCTGACTAAATAGATGTAGAAAATATTGTCCTGAAGCCTCATCATACTTCCATGCACTCCCACTAAAAATTGATCCTAAATTATTTGGCTCACCACCATTAACAGGATCTCTCCATATATAATAATCTCTATATGAATTATCCTTAGATTTTTTAGCTTCAACAAACCACTTATGCTCATCTGAAGTATGGTTTACAACTAAGTCCATAACAATTTTTATACCTTTTTCATTAGCTTCCTTTAATAAATTATCCATATCCTCCATTGTTCCAAATTCATCCATAATATCACAATAGTCACTTATATCATAACCATTATCGTCATTTGGAGATTTGTATACAGGGCTAAGCCAAATAACATCTATACCAAGCTCCCTTAGATAATCTAATTTTTCCCTAATACCATTAATATCACCAATTCCATCTCCATTACTATCATTAAAACTTCTTGGATAAATTTGATATACTACTGAACTGTGCCACCATTTCTTTTCCATAACCTCTTCCTTTCTCACTATCGATTAGTTTTATTATACATAAATATATTTATTTATTCTTTAAATTTACAGTTTAATAATAACACAATAATGTTAATCATCCTTTGATAATAATTCTATATATTCATTTATATATTGTGAATCTCCCTTAAATTGTGTAATATCCTCACCCTTGTATTTTAATCTTATAATTGCATTTCTTTTTATTATATTTTTGCCTCTCCAACCACAGGATGTAATTTTCACTTTTTCCTTAAAGAAACTGTTATCCATTTTTGCAAAGGTAGCTATATCTTCCATCATAAAGTCTAAAGGAATAAAATCCTTTAATATATTTCCCTTTAAATTCTGATTATAGGGACACCTATTTTGACAAAAGTCACAGCCAAAAACATTACCCTTTAAAAGTTTTATTTCTTTATTGATTATATGCTTCTTTTGAGTAATATAAGATAAACATATATTAGAATTTCTTTTGTTATTATTAATTGCCTTTGTAG
>CAMNZV010000176.1 GCA_946575275.1 uncultured Clostridium sp.
TGTGCAACTGGAGATGTCCATTTTTTAGACCCACAGGATGCTATATTTAGAATTATAATAATGACAGGAAAGGGCTTTAAGGATGCGGATAATCAGCCACCTTTATATTTTAAAACCACAGATGAAATGCTTAAAGAATTTTCATATTTAGGTGAAGATATAGCAAGGGAAGTAGTTATTACAAATACAAATTTAATAGCAGATAGTTGTGAGGTAATAAAGCCAATTCCAGATGAAACCTATCCACCTAAAATTGATGGAGCTGAAGATGATATTAAAAATATGACTTTAAAAAAGGTACATGATATTTATGGAGATCCACTTCCAACAGTTGTACAAAAAAGGCTAGACAAGGAGCTAAATTCAATAATAAATAATGGTTATGCAGTTTTATATTTAATTGCCCAAAAACTTGTGGCAAAATCATTAGCTGATGGCTATTTAGTAGGTTCTAGAGGTTCTGTAGGTTCGTCCTTTGTAGCTACAATGGCTGACATAACTGAAGTTAATGGACTTCCACCTCATTATGTTTGTCCAAATTGTAAGCATTCAGAATTTTTTACCGATGGGTCTGTAAGTTCTGGTGCAGATTTGCCAGACAAAAATTGTCCTAAATGTGGAGCTTTATATATAAGGGATGGTCATGATATTCCTTTTGAAACCTTCCTAGGTTTTGATGGAGATAAGGAACCAGACATAGATTTGAATTTTTCAGGTGATAACCAGGGAGAAATTCATAAATATACAGAAGTTTTATTTGGAAAAGGATTTACCTTTAAGGCGGGCACTATTGGAACTGTTGCAGAAAAAACAGCTTATGGATATGTTAAAAAATATTTAGAAGAAAAAAATATTAGGGTATCCACTGCAGAAATAGATAGGCTTACAATTGGTTGTACGGGAATAAAAAGAACATCAGGACAGCATCCAGGTGGAATAATGGTTGTACCAAGTGATAATGAAATATATAATTTTTGTCCAATACAACATCCAGCAGATGATCCAAATTCAGATATAGTAACAACACATTTTGATTATCATTCAATATCTGGAAGACTATTAAAACTTGATATATTAGGTCATGACGATCCTACAGTATTAAGAATGCTTCAAGACTTAACAGGTCTTGACCCAAAAACCATTCCATTAAATGATGAAAAGGTAATATCACTTTTTACAAGTCCAAATGCACTAGGGATTACAAAAGAAGAACTTGAATGTGAAGTAGGAACCTATGGACTACCAGAGTTTGGAACAAAATTCGTTCGTGGAATGCTTGTAGATACACAGCCAGAAAGCTTTGCTGATTTAGTTAGAATATCAGGGCTTTCCCATGGTACAGATGTATGGTTAAATAACGCACAGTACTTTATTGGTGAGGGATATACAACATTAAGAGATTGTATTGCTACAAGAGATGACATTATGGTTTATCTAATGCACCAAGGTGTTGAACCAAAACTTGCCTTCACAATTATGGAAAGTGTTAGAAAGGGAAAGGGATTAAAAGAAGAGTATGAACTTGCCATGAGGCAAAACAATGTTCCAGAATGGTATATTGAATCTTGTAAAAGAATTAAATATATGTTCCCTAAAGGCCATGCAGTTGCCTATGTAATGATGGCAGTTAGAATTGCATATTTTAAGGTTTATTATCCTTTAGCATATTATGCAACCTATTTTACAGTACGTGCTGACGACTTTGATGCAGATTTGATTTGCAAAGGAGAAAGTACTGTACATGCAAAATTGCAGGAATTATATGAACTTGGAAATGCTGCAACAGTTAAAGATAAAGGCTTAATTACAGCCCTTGAAATGTCCTTTGAATTATTTAAAAGAGGTTTTAACTTTTTACGGGTTGATATATATAAATCAGAAGCAATAAAATTTACAATTGAAGATGGGAAATTAAGGCCACCATTAAATGCACTTCAAGGATTAGGTGATAATGCTGCAAAATCAATTGTACAGGCAAGAGTAAATGGGGAATTTATTTCTAAGGAAGATTTAAGAATAAGAGCTAAAATTGGTAAGGCTATTATTGAAACATTAGATAATCATGGTTGCTTAGAAGGAATGTCTGAAACTAATCAATTATCATTATTTTAAAAGTGTATTAGAACTTAATTAATTATTAGGCTAAAAAGGACTTGTAATATATAAATAACTATGCTAAGATATTAATTGACTAATAGTTATAGATTTGAATGCATAAGAGTGGGAATACCCGCTCTTTATATTTTGTAAGCGCAACTACATTTAATTTAGTTGCGTTTTTAGTTAATTAAAAACTAAAAGAATTAAAAAGGAGGTACAATAGATGAATAAGGATATAATAGTTGAAAAAGTTACTACAATAGCTTTACCAATTGCTAAAGAACTAGATTTGGAATTATACTATGTAGAATATATCAAAGAAAATTCTGATTATTATTTACGAATATATATAGATAAACAAGATGGAATAAAAATTACTGACTGCGAAGCAATGTCTAGAAGCGTAAGTGATGAACTAGATATTTTAGATTTTATAACAGATTCATATTATTTAGAAGTGTCATCACCTGGTTTAAATAGAGGACTTTACAAAGAAGAACATTACGAAAAATCAATAGGTCAAAAAGTACAAGTAAAATTAAACAAGGCATTAAATAATAAAAAAACATACAATGGTATATTAACTAAGATTACCGATACTTCAATATTTATAGAAGAGGGAACCTTAGTTGAAATTAATAAGGAAAATATTAAAGCCACAAATATAGAAGGGGAAATATAGTAGGAGGATTGTAAAATGAACGAAGAGTTTATAGGCGCTCTAAGAGAAATAGTAAAGGAGAAGGGTATTAGTGAAGAACTTATATTTTCAACTATTGAAGATGCAATGGTTGCAGCATATAAGAAAAACTATGCAAATCCAAATACTTCAGCTCAAAATGTTAGGGTAAATATTAACAGAGAAAATGGGGAAATTAAAGTATTTGCACAAAAAGTTGTTTGTGACGAAGTTTATGATGATGTTACTGAAATATCTCTAGAAGAAGCAAAAGAAGTTAGTCCTAAGTATGAAGTTGATGATATAGTTGATTTAGAGGTTACACCAAGAAATTTTGGTAGGGTTGCAGCTCAACTTGCAAAACAAGTAGTTACCCAACGTATAAAAGAAGCTGAAAGAGATATTCTTTATAGTGAATACAAAGAAAAAGAATATGATATAATAACAGGTACTATAATTAGAAAAGATAAAGGTATGGTTTTCGTAAATTTAGGTAAGACTGAAGGTATAATTACACCAAATGAGCAAATTCCAGGAGAACAATATATCTTTAATGAAAAACTTAAATTATATATAGTAGAAGTTAAAAATTCTACAAAGGGTGCTCAGGTACATGTATCAAGGACACATCCAGGTCTTGTTAAAAGATTATTTGAACTAGAGGTTCCAGAAATATATGAGGGTGTTGTTGAAATAAAAAGTATTTCAAGAGAAGCAGGTTCTAGAAGTAAGATTGCTGTTTATTCAAATGATGAATCAGTAGATCCTATGGGGGCTTGTGTTGGACCTAAAGGAATAAGAGTTCAAGGTATTGTAGATGAGCTTAAAAATGAGAAGATTGATATAATAAAATATAGCAAGGATCCAGTTGAATACATTCAAAATTCACTTAGTCCTGCAAAGGTTGTAAGTGTTACAGTATCAGAAGATGAAAAAAGTGCTAAAGTTGTAGTTGAAGATAATCAACTATCATTAGCTATTGGAAAAGAAGGTCAAAATGTTAGACTTGCAGCAAAGTTAACAGGATGGAAAATTGACTTAAAAAGTGTAGCACAAGCTAAAGAAGCATCTAATGTTTTCATATCTGAAGATATTGAAACTTTTGAAGAACATGAAACTGAAGATGAAATAGTAATAGAATAATAATTACAATTTTTGAGGTGTATTTATGAAGGTTAAAAAAATTCCATTGAGAATGTGCACAGGTTGTATGGAAATGAAGCCTAAAAAAGAATTAATTAGAATTGTAAGAAGTCCAGAAGGCGAAGTTTCAGTGGATTTAACAGGTAAGAAGTCTGGTAGAGGTGCATATATATGCAAAAGTACAGAATGCCTAGATAAAGCGTTTAAAAATAAAAGATTAAGTAGAAATCTAGAAGTGAATTTAACTGAAGAAATATTTAAATGTTTAAAGGATGAAATAGAAAATGAATAAATTTTTTAATTTTTTAGGCTTAGCTAAAAAATCAGGTAATCTACTTGAAGGATATAGTAAATGTGACGAAGGAAGAAATAAAAAAAATATTTATTTATTTATTTTAAGCCGTGATGCATCAAATAGTACAATGAAAAAATTTATTAGTCATTGCGAAAGAAATGAAATTCCATATATAAAGGACTTTTCAAAGGAAGAACTAGGATTTTCAGTTGGAAGACTTGAAGTAAAAATTCTAGGTGTTTTAGATAAAAATATGAGTGAAAAACTATTATCTGTCTATGCAAAGGAGAAGTCTATGGTTTAAATTAAACGGAGGTGACTTTATGTCAAAGATTAGAGTATACGAATTAGCAAAAGAGTTAAATATTGGTTCAAAGGAATTAATAGAAAAGCTTTTCAATGAATTAAATGTAGAAGTTAAAAATCACATGAGTGTATTAGAAGATGAGGAGGCGGC
>CAMNZV010000177.1 GCA_946575275.1 uncultured Clostridium sp.
CATGGCTACGATCGACTTAATTATGAAATTAAACCTAACTATATATTAGGAGATTTTGATTCAGCTAAAATAGAAATTGTAAATTACTTTAAAAAAAGTAATGTTGACACAGAGGAATTTAATCCAGAAAAAGATTATACAGATACTCATTTAGGAATTAAAAAGGCTATATCTAAAGGTGCTAATGAAATACTATTATTTGGAGCTACAGGAACAAGAGTAGATCATTTTTTAGGTAATATAGGATTGCTCCTTATGGCAAATGAAGAAAATGTAAATATTCAAATAATAGATGATAATAACAGAGTATTTTTAATTAACAAACCAACTACTATAAAAGGAAGTTTTGGTGAAACTATTAGTTTTCATGCATTAAGTAGTGTGGTTTCTAATTTAACTATTACAGGGGCAAAATATGAATTATATGGCTATGATATGAAATTTTTAGAGCCAAGAGCTATTTGTAACGAATTTTTAAATAGTGATATTAAAATATCCTTTGATTCAGGTATAATTATGGTTATTTTTCCTTTGGATTAAAATTTTAGTTAAGATTTCAAAGGTTGGTGCATATTATAATAGTGAACAATTATAAAGGTAGGTCATAATGAGGATTATAACTATTAAATTACCTAAATTTCTATCAAATTTCATTAAATTTTTTAGAAGAAAAAAATAACTACATAAAAAAATGCAATGGCTAAGTTTTAGCAATTGCATTTTTTTATTTGAACTTAAACGGCTCTTTGAACCTTTCCAGATCTAAGGCATCTTGTGCACACATGAACTGTTTTTGGAGATCCGTTAACTAAAGCTTTAACACTTTTTATGTTTGGAGCCCAAGTTCTCTTTGATTGACGATGGGAATGGCTGAATTGTCTTCCTGCTATAACGCCTTTTCCACATACTTCGCATTTTCTTGACACTTGAAAACACCTCCTTATATACCGAAGATTATTCTCTTCATAGGACAAATACGATTTTACCACAAATTACTTCATATATGCAAGTAATTTATTCTTACTTTGCTATTATATAAATTGAAATAGGAAAACAACTTGAATATTATTTTATTCTAAGCTAAAATAGAGTATAGGAAATTTTAAGGAGGAATAAGGATGGTAGGGTTTTCTAATGAAAATGGCCAAATTAACTATACTGATGAAGTACTTGGAAAAATAGTTGGTTTATCAACTATGGAATGTTATGGTGTAGTTGGAATGGTTTCTAAAAACGCAAGTGAAGGTTTTTGGGAGCTTATTAGAGTTGAAAATTTAAGCAAGGGTGTAAAAATATCTCTTGGTGAAGAAGATAAATTAAATATAGAATTATTTGTTATGGTTGAATATGGAACTAAAATTTCTGTAATTGCAAATAACATAATACAAAAGGTTCGTTATAATGTGGAAAACTTCACTGGATTAAAAGTATCATCTATAAGTGTGAATGTTCAAGCTGTAAGAGTCTAGGAGGAATCTATAAATGGAATATAAATTAATTAACGGCCATGATTTTTATAATATGGTTGTAAATGCAAGTAACAGATTGGCAGAAGAAAGTGATTTCGTAAATGCATTAAATGTTTTCCCAGTGCCAGATGGAGATACAGGAACAAACATGTCTATGACTTTTATGTCAGCTGTAAAGGAAATACAAGGATCAAAGGAAACATCAATTGGTGAAATATCAAGAATACTTGCAAAGGGTGCTCTTATGGGTGCTAGGGGAAATTCAGGTGTTATTTTATCACAAATACTTAGGGGGTTATCAAAGGGATTTGAAGGACTTGAAACTGCTGATGTAAATCAAGTTGTGGCTGCATTTAATGAAGCATCAAAAGCTGCATATAAGGCTGTTATGAGACCTACCGAAGGAACTATCCTTTCAGTTATTAGGGCTACAGCAGAAGCTGGACTTAAGTCAGAAGCTGATGATATTTTAGTTTTATTTAATGAGCTTACAAAAGCTGCAAAGGTTATGCTAGATAAAACTCCAGAACTTTTACCAGCCCTTAAAAAAGCAAAGGTTGTAGATTCAGGTGGAATGGGGTTATATATTATACTTCAAGGAATGTACCAATCTCTTAAAGAAGGTATTGTTGCAGAGGTTAAAGATTTAAAAATATCATCAGGTGGAAATACTGTAGCAAAAGCAACAGAAGACATTGAAATAAAATTTGGATATTGTACAGAATTTATTATTTTAGGAGATGCAAGTCTTGCAAATGAATTCCAAAGCCAAATTGAAGACTTAGGTGATTCTATGATAGTTGTAGGATATGATGACGTCATAAAGACACATATCCACACAAATGATCCAGGCTTGGTATTATCTAAAGCTGTTAAATATGGAGAATTATCAAAAATTAAAATAGATAATATGAGGGAAGAACACAGGGAATTATTGCGTTCTGAAATTGAAGAAGAAAAAGAAGAATTAGAACGTTTAGAGACACCTAAGAAATATGGATTTATAACAGTTGCTATGGGAAGTGGACTTTCTAATATTTTCAAGGATTTAGGTGTTGACTATGTAATTGAAGGTGGTCAAACCATGAATCCTTCAACTCAAGACATTTTAGATTGTATTGATAAGATTAATGCTGAACATATTTTTGTTCTTCCAAATAACAAAAATATAATAATGGCAGCAACACAGGCAGCAGAAATTTCTGATAAGGATGTATTGGTAATACCAACTAAAACAATACCACAAGGAATATCATGTATAACTATGTTTAACATAGAAGATGAAGTGTCTTCAAATGTAACCACTTTGAATAATATAATGGAAGCTGTAAAAACAGGCTCTATAACTTATGCAGTACGTGATACAGAAATGGATGGAATTCAAATAAAAGAAGGTAATATGCTTGGTCTTGTTGAAGGGAAAATAAAGGAAGTTGGAAATGATAAAATTCAAGTTGCCTCTAAAGTTTTAGAAGACATGATAGATGAAGATAGTGAGCTTATTACAATTTACTATGGTGAAGATGTAAATAAGGAAGAAATAGATAATTTTATTGAATCATTAGAAGAAAAATACTCAGACATTGATATACAATGCTATGAAGGAAATCAACCTTTATATTATTTCTTTATATCTGTAGAATAATAATTAAATTTTTATAAATATAGATTCTTTGTGGTTATTAAGTTAAAATACACAAAGGATCTATATTTTGTTTTTAATAAGGAGAAAAAAATGAATATTTATGAACCTATTACATCTTTAAAGGGTGTAGGTCCAAAGGTTGCTGAAAAATTTCATAAGGCTTCAATTTTTAATATATTAGATTTGCTTTTATACTTTCCAAGAGATTATGTATATATAAGCTCCAATACTCCTTTTGAAAAGATTAATGGAGATGAAAAGCAAATACTTACATTGAAAGTTTTATCAATTAAAAGAGATATAAAAACTCAAAATAAAAAAACTATAACTACAATAGAATTTGAATATGGAAATTGCAAGGTTATTGGAAAATGGTTTAATCAACCTTATATTAAAAATAGTTATAAAATAGGTGAAACCTATTGTTTATTAGGTACTTTTAAAAGAATGGGGAAATACTTAGAGGCTATAAATCCATTAATTGTAGGAATGGAAGCTTTAAAAAGTGAAATAATACCAAAGTATCCTTTAAAGGCAGATATTTCAGAAAAATTAATTACAAAGCTAGTTAGTTTAATTTTAGATACAATAATAATAAAGGATAATTTACCAGAAGATTATGTGGGAAAATACAATTTAATATCCTTAGATTTAGCTATTCGTGAAATTCATTTTCCAAAATCTAAGGAATCCTTAGAAAAGGCAATTATTAGATTGAAATATCAGGAGCTTTTCACCTATTCCCTTAAGCTACTTATGATAAAGTATAACAACAAAAATAATAAAGTAGGTTTAAGTTTTCCATGGAGAGAAGAATTAAGTAGTCTTAAAGAAAAGCTACCCTTTAAACTAACAGAGGCTCAAAATAGAGTCATTAGGGATATTTTAAGAGATCAAAAAAGTATTAGTCCTATGAATAGATTGCTTCAAGGGGATGTAGGAAGTGGTAAAACTATAGTTGCCTTAATTGCTATATATAACGTTTATACCAATGGATACAAATCTGCATTTATGGTACCTACAGAAATTTTGGCTAATCAGCATTACGAAGAAGCTAAAAAGTTATTTAAGGATTTTAATGTAAATATTGAATTATTAACGGGAAGTACAAAGGCAAAAGAAAAGGAAAGAATTAAATTAAGAATAAAGGAAGAAGAGCCTGTAATTATTATAGGAACTCATGCCCTAATTCAAGATGATGTAGACTTTAATAAATTAGGGCTTATAGTTACAGATGAGCAACATAGGTTTGGGGTAGAACAACGTAGTAAACTTATTAACAAGGGTATTAGTTCAGATGTACTTGTAATGACGGCAACGCCTATACCTAGAACCCTTGCCTTATATATATATTCTGACCTAGATGTATCCCAAATAACTGAACTTCCACCTGGAAGAATAAAAATAGATACGAGATTTTATGGTGAAAAATCAAAAAGTGAAGCATACAAAATTGCACTTTCAGAAATTAAAAAAGGAAGACAGGTTTATATTGTATGTCCATTAATAGATGAGGATGAAAAGGAACAGTTAAATTCAGTTGAAAGTGTT
>CAMNZV010000178.1 GCA_946575275.1 uncultured Clostridium sp.
GGTGAATTTAAGCTTTGTTATAGCTAGTATTCTTATGTTATTATTTGTAATTACTGTATATATACATAATATCAATGTTAGTTTATTACTAGCAGCTATATTTATAATATATTCAACTTTCAGTGAAAGAAGTAAAACTATGTATATTTTAATGGGAAATATCTATAAAAAGCGTCTGGGTTTAATTAGGAACGAATATGTTGAAAATAAAAATATCTCAGTTTTTTATAAAAGTCGTTTAGTAAAAGCAATGGGATTATTAGATAAAAATAAATATAATTATTTTTTTGTATTAGATGATGGATTTAAGCTTCTTGGAATTATACATGAGGAGGAGCTTATTATAGCCTTAAAGGAATATGGTAATATAGAAATAAATGAATATTTAAATATAAAAAAAAATAAAACTTGAACCAATAAATACCCTTTGAATAAAATAAAGTATAATACATTACGTGTTCTGGGGTGGTTTATGTGAATGGTTTTGAGTTAATAATGAAGATTCAACAAAGAATGCAAAGTGATCCAAACTTTGCAAATAAGTTTAATAATTTAGTTCAAAAACTAAATAGTGTACCAGGACTACAACAAGAGGTAATGAGAATTGCAAAGATAGAGGACACTAAAAAAAGACAAAAAGCAATTGATAGATTACCATCTAAGGTGAAATCAGCTGTGGAGGAAATGATTTCACTTGTGAATAACTAATGGTAAAAATGAAGAAGAGGCACAATAATTGTGTCTCTTCTTCATAATTAAGTATTTTTATGATAAAATAAATGGAGTTGATTAAGATTAATAAGGTAGGAGAAATTATGAATAGAATTACTGATGATATATTATGTAGAGTAGAAAAGCCTTCAAGATATATTGGGGGAGAACTAAATCAAATAATAAAAAATGTAGAAGATATAGATATAAGATTTGCCTTTTGCTTTCCAGATGTTTATGAGGTTGGAATGTCTCATTTAGGTACTAGAATTTTATATCATACTATAAATTCGAGAAAAGATACATATTGCGAAAGAGTATTTGCACCCTGGCCAGATATGGAAAAAGAGCTTAGAAATAACAATATTCCATTATATGCACTTGAAACTAAAGATTCAATTTCCAAATTTGATTTTATAGGATTTACCCTTCAGTATGAAATGAGTTACACCAATATATTAAATATGCTTAATATGGCAAACATTACAATAAGGGCTGAGGAAAGATTAGAGGAAGAACCTATAATAATGGCTGGGGGACCATGTGCCTATAACCCAGAGCCACTTAGCTTAATTGTTGATTTCTTTGAACTTGGAGAAGGTGAAGAAATGATGGATGATGTCCTTGATGTATACAAGGAATTTAAAAATAAAAAATTAAGCAAAAAAGAATTCTTAAGAGAGATATCTCATATAAGAGGCATATATGTACCATCTCTTTATGATGTGTCATACAATGAGGATGGAACTATAAAGGAATTTAAGCCTAAATATGATGATGTACCCAAAATTGTTCAAAAAAGATTTGTTAATGATTTTGACAAAGTATCTTTCCCAGAGGATATGATAGTTCCATATACAGATATTGTTCATGATAGAATAGTTCTTGAAACCTTTAGAGGATGTACTAATGGCTGTAGATTTTGTCAGGCTGGTATGATTTATAGGCCAGTACGTGAAAAATCAAAGGAAACTTTAATAAAGCAAGCTAAGGCATTAGTTAAAAGTACTGGTTATCAAGAAATATCCTTGTCATCTTTAAGTACTTGTGATTATTCTGATATCCAAGGATTAATCCAAGACCTAATGGAGGAGTTTAGTGATGATAAGGTGGCAATTGCCCTTCCATCAATAAGGGTAGATGCTTTTTCAGTAGATTTAATAAAAGAAATACAAAAGGTAAAGAAAACTGGTTTAACCTTTGCACCAGAGGCAGGTTCACAAAGGATGAGAGACATAATTAACAAGGGGTTAACAGAAGAAAAGATATTAGAGGCTTCAAGAAGTGCCTTTGAAAATGGATGGACAGGAATAAAATTATACTTTATTATAGGATTGCCTTATGAAGAGATTGAAGATTGCAAAGAAATTGGAGAGTTAGCACAAAAGATTGCAGATGAATACTTTGCAATTCCAAAGGGTGTAAGAAACAAAGGACTTAGAATAACAGTTAGTACATCAATACTTGTACCAAAACCCTTCACTCCATTTCAATGGGCAAAAATGGAGAGAGATGAGGATATAACAGAAAAGATTAAAGCCGTTAGAGGTTCAATAAAATCAAGAAGTATTTTTTATAATTACCATGAGCAAAAAACTTCATATATGGAAGCTTTATTTGCAAGAGGTGATAGAAGGCTTTCAGAAGTTTTAATAAAGGCATTTGAAAAAGGTGCTAAATTTGATGGTTGGTCTGAATATTTTAATTTTGAAAGATGGCAAGAGGCTATTTCAGAATGTAATTTAGATGGAGATTTTTATGCTTATAGGGAAAGGTCTTATGATGAGATATTACCATGGGATTTTATTGATGTAGGAGTAAATAAAAAATACCTACAGGATGAAAATGAAAAGGCTAAAAATGCAGAACTTACTCAAAATTGTAGAAAAGGATGTACAAATTGTGGAGTTAACATTAACTTTAAAGAAGGGAAGTGTTTTGAAGGTGCGATACTTAATTAAATTTACAAAAGAAAGTAGTATTAAATTTATTTCACATTTAGATTTAATGAGAACAATACAAAAAGTAGTTAGAAGAACAGATTTAAAGCCTAAATATTCTAGGGGATTTAATCCACATATGGCATTATCTATAGCACAACCTTTATCAGTAGGAGTATACTCAAGTGGGGAATATATGGACTTAATACTAGAGGAAGAGGCAAATGAAGGTGAAATTATAGAAAAATTAAATGCTAAAACTGCATCTGGAATACAATTTATTTCTGCAAAGAAAATAATAGAGGTGGAAAATCAAAAAAAGCTACCTCAGGGAATGGCTTTAATTGATGCTTGTAGATATACAATTAAGATTAAGTATAATAATACTAAAAATACCATACAAGAAATAGAAAAATTATTATCTAAAGAAACATGGGTAACACTAAAGAAAAGTAAAAAAGGTGAAAGAGAAGTTGATATTAAACCTTATATTCTTGAAATAAAATACTGGATTAAAGACAATTACTTGGTTTTTGGAACTACCTTAAAGTCAGGAAGTAGAGAGCATTTGGCAGCAGATTTATTTGTAAGTTATATAAAAGACAATACAAGTAATTATAGTGAAGAGGCCTTTGTAGATATAAAAAGAGAAGAAATGTATTTCTTTAAGGAAGAAAAATTAGTACCATTGTATAATTGTAGGTAGGGTGAATATAATGAGAGAAATTTTTGTGGAACGTAGAGATAACAATATTAGAATAGCAATACTTAAAAATGGAAAGCTTCATGAAATGATAGTTGAAGAAGAAAAGAATGGACCTGTAATAGGGCAAATATATAAGGGGAAGGTTAAAAATATTATAGGTCAGACAAATTCTATTTTTGTTGATATAGGATTGGATAAAGAAGCATATTTATACTACAGCAATGATCTTAAAAGACAAGGAATAAAAAAAGGTGATGATTTAGTAGTTGAGATAATTAAGGAACCAATTTTAAGCAAGGGAGCAAAGGTTACAACAAATTATGCCCTGCCATCAAAATATATGGTTCTTGAAAGTAAAGGCAGTGGAATTGAATTTTCTAGTAGATTTAAGGATACTGTAAAAATGGAACTTATAAAGGCTGAAATAGATGAAGTGCCAAATGGTAAATTAATAATTAGAACAGAAGCTATGAATGTTAGCACAGATGAATTGCAACATGAAAGAACTTTATTAATTAAGGAGTATGAAGAAATTCAAAGAAAATTACAGTATTCTAATAATCTTCAGAAAATATATGGAGATAATATTACTTTAAATAAAGTATTAAGGGATAAAATTGATTTAGAACCAATTAAAATTGTATTGGATAATAAAGATGACTATGATTTTGCAAAGGAATTTTTAAAAGAAGAAGATAATGTAAAAATAGAATTATACACAGAAATTAGGGGTATATTTGAAAAAAACAATATTGAAAGAGAATTGCTAAAATTAAGACATAACAAAGTAGTGTTGCCTTGTGGTGGAAACATTATAATAGAAAAAACAGAGGCAATGTATGTTATAGATGTTAATTCTGGTAAAAATATAAAAGAAAAAAATTTTGATGAAACAATATTAAAAACAAATTTAGAAGCAGCACTAGAAATAGGAAAACAAATATTAATTAGAAATTTAAGTGGTATTATTGTAATAGATTTTATAAACATGAGGGAAAAATCACAGAAACATAAGGTTCTTAAAGAACTAAAGGATGCCTTAAATGAAGATATAGGAAATATAAAAATATTTCCATTTACAGAGCTTGATCTTATTCAAATATCAAGAAAAAGAAGAGGTAAGAGTATTTATGAATACTTAGAAGAAGATTGTCCTTTGTGTAATGGAAGTGGAAATTTATTAAAACTTTCATATTTAGAAGGACTAATTAGGGATGAAATAACTAAATACAATAATGAAAATGGAATAAATGAATTTATCATTGAAATAGAAGAAGTTTATAGAGGAAGAA
>CAMNZV010000179.1 GCA_946575275.1 uncultured Clostridium sp.
TGTGTAATTACAATATTAATTTTAATATTAGCTATAAAATGTAATTACAGTACATATGAAACAGTTTTAGGGGAAATATCCTTTTCAAAAGTAAAGGCTCAGGCAATAAATGATGAATATGAATTAAAGAATAATAATATAGTTGAAGATGATAAAGTATTAGTAGCAGAAGTTAAGTTAACTGAAACAGAGGTTAATTTAACAGTAGGGGATATGAAATACATAGATGGAAGTGTATCTCCAGAAAATGCAAGTAATAAACTTTTAAAATGGGAATCATCAGATGAATCTGTTGTTACTGTATCTTCTATAGGTAAATTAACAGGAATTAAAGAGGGAACTGCAACAATAAAAGTATTATCAGATGAGGATAAAAATGTTTATAAAACATTAAATGTTACTGTTAAGGCTCCAGTAGTTAAAGTGGAAGAAGTAAAAGTACCAGAAAACACTACTAAACAACAAACAAAAGTACCAGAAAATACTAATAATACAACTACAAAAAAACAACAAACTCAAGCAGTACAATCTGCAAATACACAACAAGCAAAGCCAGCACAGCAAGCAAAGCCGGTTCAAACAGCACCAAGTACATATGCTGGAAGCAGTGGTTATGATTCATATATTAATGAAGTTATTGCATTAGTAAATCAGCAAAGAGCAAATAATGGGGTGGCTCCATTAACTCAAAATGCATCAATAAATCAATTGGCAAAAGTTAGAGCAGAGGAAGCAGCACAGGTATGGTCTCATACTAGACCTGATGGAAGAAAATGGTCAACAGTATTTACAGATTATGGTGTAAGTAGCAGTGCTAGAGGAGAAAATATTGCATATGGTCAAAGAACTCCACAGGCTGTTGTTGATGCATGGATGAATTCTAAAACTCATAGAGATAATTTATTAGAACCAAAATTCACAAAGATTACTATGTGGGTATATAACAATAATGGAACACTTTTCTGGGAACAATTATTTACAAATTAAATATAATTCTCTTAAGATATCCTATGTTTTATATTAGTTAAAGCATAGGATATTTTATTTGCTTAGGGTTTGTAGCTGTGATAATATAAAAGGTATGAAGAATTATAATAACTTTTTGCGATGGGAGCAATTGATATGATAAAGGTTGCAACATTAGGTCCTAAGGGTACCTTTAGTGGGCTTGCAGTTAAGAAATATTTAGATAATACAGGAGAAAAGGGACAGGTAGTCTACTATCCCACAATTGGAAAGGTTTGTAATGGTTTAAATTATGAATGTGACTTAGGTATTATACCAATAGAAAATTCTTTAGATGGATATGTACAGCAAACCTTAGATTTGTTATCTCAAAATAATTTCAAAATAATTAGTGAACTGGTGGTGCCAGTACAATTTTGTTTTTTAGGTAATGCTAGTAATATTGGTGAAATTAAAAAAATATATGTTCAATTTAAAAGCAAGGGGCAATGCTATAATTTTATAGAAGGGATTCCAAATGATCCTAAAATTATAATTACTGAAAGTAACACAGAATCCTTTGATTTAGTTAATAAAAAGAAGGATGGAGAGGGTGCAATAGTACCAATACATCTTTTAGATAATAGCTTTCAACTTGTAGAAGAAAATGTCACTGATTCTGATTTTAATGAAACTAGATTTATAGTTTTGGCAAAAGAAGAAAACCCTGTTAAAAAGATTGGGAAATATAAAACTTCAATTGCTGTTATGAATGCTGTTGATACAAGACCTGGTGTTTTGGCAAAAGTATTAAATGAATTTGCAAAAAAAGATATTAACTTAACGTCTATAATTTCAAGACCTACAAAGAAAGCATTAGGACAATATTATTTCTTTATAGATATTGAAGGGGATGTAAATGTTGATAATAATATAAAGCAGGTTATTAAAGAAATTAGCAAAGAAAACACTATAAGAATATTTGGTGCCTATCCAATTATAGGTTAGGAGGAATAATGGAAAAATATCTTTATTTTATAAATTATCCTAAAGATGAAATGGAATTATGTAATTTGGAAATGAAAGCTTTATTTAAAGAAATTCCTAAAAGCAAGGTTTTCTTTAGTGATATTTTTGTGAATCCATCTAAAAGTCCTTTTATAAAAGAAGTTATTATTATATTTGAAACAAATAGTTCTCTAGAGGATTTAGTAATAAATATTAAAAATAAAAATCTTAATTATGATGATTTTAAAATTAATTATATTAAGCTTGAAAAAGATGAATGTACCTACGCAGAAAGGCTTAATGCAATGAGTAAAATAGGTTATGTAATTGTTGGAGAAACAAGTATTCATAACCCTAAGAATACTTTAGCCATTACAAAAATCAATGGTAGATGGATTTTTGGAGAATATGTTAGAAATGATTATAAGTGGCATATTCATCAAAACAAACCCAATAATTATTCAAATTCTATAGGTATAAGAATTGCAAAAGCATTAATTAATATAGCAACTTGTAATGAGGAGAATTTATTAATTGTTGATCCTTGCTGTGGAATTGGTACTGTTGTAATTGAAGGTTTATCCATGGGGGAAAATATAGTTGGAATTGAAATAAATAAAAGTATAGCAGCTAAGGCAAGAAGAAATTTAGAGTTTTTTGGATATGATAAAAATTATATTAATCAGGGTGATATTAATGAAATTAATGTGGAATATGATGTGGCAATAATTGATTTACCTTATGGATTATTTACACCTATAGAATTAGAAGAACAAAAAAATATTATTAATGAAGCAAGAAGAATTGCAAAAAAACTTATTTTAATTACCTTTGAAGATATGGATGAAATTATTATTGAAGCTGGATTTACTATTATTGATAGGGGAACAGTATCAAAAGGCAAATTTACTAGAATCATTGAAGTTTGTATATAATATAAGGAGGAGAAAATGAATAAAAAACAACTGCTTAAAAATGGATATAAAGAAATTCATGATGAAATTACAATTGAAAAGGCAAGTAAAGGTGGATTTTTTATTGTTTTGCCAATAATAATTGCCCTTGCAATTATATACTTATTAATTAATGGGGGACATAACTTTTTGGTAAGTCCTTGGAGAGATTATTTTAAAGTAGCTATTATTTTTATTATAGGATTTGCAATACATGAAGGATTACATATACTACTGTTTAAAAATATCAGTAGAAATGGAAGGTATGAGTTTTCTTTAGATCCAAATTGGATGAAGCCTTATGTTAGAGGTGAGGAACCTATAAAGATAGTTTCATATAAGATATTCAAAGGTGTACCATTACTAGTTACTGGAATTATTCCATATGTTATTTCGTTATTTGTAGCAGATATTCTATTAATGATAGCAAGTATACTTTTAATTGGTATGTGTGGTGTTGATATTTATAAATTAATAAAACTTAGAAAGATTAAGGGTGATTCATATATTTTAGATGATGAATATACCCATGGACATATAATATTTACAAAATAAAATGAGGTGTGGATATGTCATATAAGATTTTTATTGTTGAAGATGAAGATAAAATAAGAATAGAATTAAGTACCTTCTTGAATAAACATGGATATGATACTATAATCTCCTGTGATTTTGAAAACATAATTACAGAAATATTTAACAGTAAACCAGATATTATTTTATTGGATATAAATTTACCTTTAAATGATGGATATTTTATTTGTAGGGAAATTAGAAAAAAATCAGATATGCCAATAATTGTAGTTACAAGTCGTGATAAAGAAGTAGATGAACTTATGTCAATGAAGCTTGGAGCAGATGATTTTATAACTAAACCCTATAATACTGAAATATTATTAGCTAGGATAGAGTCAATATTAAAGAGAAGCTATCCTAGCAAAAGCAAAAAGTTTGAATGTAATGGATTAGTATATGATATGTCATTAGGTGAAATAATGTTCAATGGGAATTACGTTGAACTTACAAAAAATGAAGGGAAGATTTTATATTCTTTAATTAGTCAAAAGGGAAAAGTTGTTACAAGAAATTTATTAATAAAAAACTTGTGGCAATCTGATGAGTTTATTGATGATAATACTTTAACAGTTAATATTAATAGATTAAGAAAAAAGATAGAGGGAATTGGGGCAATAGGATATTTACAAACTAGAAGAGGGCAAGGGTATATATTAGGATGAGTTTCGTTGATTATATTAAGGAAAAATTATCATTTATAATAATTGAAATTATAGCAATAATTTTAACATCTCTCCTTCTTCATGGTTTAGATGTAGATACCTATGCTATTTTTTTTGTGGGGTTTCTCAATTTTACAGCTAGTGCATTTTATTATATCTATGATTTTTTCAATAAAAGAAAATTTTATAATAATTTAATTAATAATTTAAATACCTTAGAAGATAAATATTTAATTTCAGATATGATAAAAGAGCCTACTTTTTTTGAAGGTAAAATATTATATGATGTTTTATGTAGAACTAACAAGTCAATGCTTGATAATATATTTCAAGGTAAAAAAAATAATGAGGAGTATAGGGAATATATAGAACTTTGGGTTCATGAAATTAAAACTCCAATAGCTGGTTGTAAATTATTAATTGAAAATAATCCTTCTGAAATAACTGAAAGTATTGAAGAAGAAATTGAAAAAATTGAAAATTATATTGAACAATCTCTTTTT
>CAMNZV010000180.1 GCA_946575275.1 uncultured Clostridium sp.
TCTTTCCAAGCAAATGGTGAAAAATTAGTTGGGCAAGTTGCTAAAAGACAAGCAATTACAAATCCAGATAAGACTAAAATTTCTATTAAAAGAGAAATGGGAACAAACCATAAAACTAAAATTGATGATAAAGAATATTCACCACAAGAAATATCAGCAATGGTACTTCAAAAAATTAAAGCAGATGCAGAAAGTTATTTAGGAGAAACAGTATCTCAAGCAGTAATAACTGTTCCAGCTTACTTTAATGATGCACAAAGACAAGCAACTAAGGATGCAGGTAGAATTGCAGGACTTGAAGTTTTAAGAATAATAAATGAACCAACTGCAGCATCTCTTGCATATGGTCTTGATAAAACAGATAAAAGTGAAAAAATCTTAGTTTATGATTTAGGTGGAGGTACCTTTGACGTATCTATTCTTGAATTAGGTGATGGAGTTTTTGAAGTTCTTGCAACTAATGGTGATACTAAGCTTGGTGGAGACGATTTTGACCAAAAAGTTATTGATTTTATAGCTGATACATTTAAATCAGAAAATGGTATTGATTTAAAAAATGATAAAATGGCACTTCAAAGATTAAAAGAAGCAGCTGAAAAGGCAAAAATAGAGTTGTCAGCATCTACTCAAACAAACATAAACTTACCATTTATAACAGCTGATGCTACAGGACCTAAGCATATAGATTTAAATTTAACAAGAGCTAAGTTTAATGAACTAACTCATGACTTAGTACAAAGATCAATTGAGCCTATTAAAAAGGCATTACAAGATGCAAGTCTTTCAATTGGAGAGGTTGATAAGGTAATATTAGTTGGTGGTTCAACAAGAATACCTGCAGTTCAAGAAGCTGTTAAAAACTTTACAGGAAAAGATCCTTCAAAGGGAGTTAACCCTGATGAATGTGTTGCTGTTGGTGCAGCAGTTCAAGCTGGAGTACTTACAGGAGAAGTTAAAGATGTACTTTTATTAGATGTTACACCATTAACACTTGGAATTGAAACATTAGGTGGAGTTGCAACTGCTTTAATTGAGAGAAATACAACTATTCCAGCTAAAAAGAGTCAAGTATTCTCAACAGCTGCCGATGGTCAAACTTCAGTTGAAATTCACGTAGTTCAAGGTGAAAGACAAATGGCTGCAGATAACAAAACACTTGGTAGATTTACATTATCAGGAATAGCAGCAGCACCAAGAGGAATACCTCAAATTGAAGTAACATTTGATATAGATGCAAATGGTATAGTTAAAGTAAATGCAGTAGATAAGGGAACAGGAAAAGAAGCAAACATTACAATTACAGCTTCAACTAACCTTTCAGATGATGAAGTAGATAAGGCAGTAAAAGAAGCTGAAAAGTTTGCAGAAGAAGATAAAAAGAGAAAAGAAGGAATAGAAGTTCATAATAATGCAGAACAAATGATTTATCAAACTGAAAAAACTTTAACAGAACTTGGTGATAAAGTTTCAGCAGAAGATAAGACTAAGATTGAAGCAAAACTTGAAGAAGTTAAAAATATAAAAGATAGCGATGATTTAGAAGGAATCAAAAAGGCTGTTGAAGAATTAACACAAGAATTCTATGCAGTATCATCTAAGCTTTATCAAGAGGCAGGAGCACAACCTGGAGCAGAAGGATTTGATCCAAACAATATGGGTGGAGCAGGTCAAGAAGCACCAAAGGATGACAATGTTGTAGATGCAGATTTTAAAGTTGATGAAGATAAATAGTTGTAAATTTTATAATTACAGTATATAATTTGAAAGGGAAGGCTACAGTCGTCTTCCCTTTTGTAAAGTAGAAGTTTAACTAGGTGGTGATAAAATTATGGCAAGTAAAGATTATTATGAAGTCCTTGGTATTCCAAAAGGTGCAAGTGATGATGAAATTAAAAAGGCATTTAGAAAATTAGCTATAAAATACCATCCGGATAAAAATAAAGGTAATGAAGAAGCTGAAGCTAAATTTAAAGAAATAAATGAAGCTTATCAGGTATTATCAGATCCGCAAAAAAAGTCTAACTATGATCAATTTGGTAGTGCAGATGGTAGTGGCGGTTTTGATGGCGGCTTTGGCGGCTTTGATTTTTCTGGAATGGGTGGATTTGGAGATATATTTGACACTATTTTTGGTGGTGGAGGCGGCTCTTCTTCTCAAAGGAGAAATGGACCAGTTCAAGGTGATGATTTAGAATATCAAATAAATTTAACCTTTGAAGAAGCTGTTTTTGGAGTTGAAAAAGAAATATCAGTAACAAGAAATGAGCAATGTGAAGATTGCCATGGAAGTGGAGCAGAAGCTGGTACAAGTGCAACAACTTGTCCACAATGTAATGGTTCAGGTCAAGTTAGAGTCCAAAGGCAAACTCAGTTAGGTAATTTTGTAAGTACAACTACATGTACAAAATGTGGAGGTAAAGGTAAGATTATCGAAAAACCTTGTCACAGCTGTAATGGTAAAGGTACAAAGAGAAAGAACAGAAAAATTACTGTTAAAATACCAGCAGGAGTTGATACAGGTAATGTGTTACCATTAAGGGGTCAAGGAGAACATGGTAAAAATGGAGGACCTCCAGGAGATTTATATATTAGAATTAGGGTGGCAGCATCAAAAACCTTCAAAAGAAAAGGTAATGATATCTATGTAGATATGCATATCTCAATGGCGAAAGCTGCACTTGGAACTGAAATAAAGGTATCTACAGTAGATGGAGATGTTAAATATGACGTTCCAGCAGGAACTCAATCAGAAACACTATTTAGATTAAAAGGAAAAGGTGTTCCAAGAGTAAATTCAAGTGGACGTGGAGACCAATATGTTAAAATAATAGTTGATATTCCTAAAAACTTAAATGAAAAGCAAAAAGAAGCTTTACATGCACTTATGGTAGCTTCAGGTGAAGAGGTTGAAGGTAACAATAAGCCTAAAAAGGGTTTTGGAATATTTAAATAGTTTTAAGGTACAGATAAATTCTGTGCCTTTTTTAAATTATTACAAAAATAAGTGAAATTATTCAATAAATATAGTATACTTAGTTTACATATAAGAATAATAATGAGGTGGAAAATTTGAGTGATTTAAAAAATATATTAAAAGCAGAAATTTCAGGATTTAGAGAAGAAGGACATAAATTTTTAAGGGGAGAACTTACAGTTCCAGAGTTTAAAAAGATTTCAGGAGGAATGGGGGTTTATGCCCATAAAGGCGGGAAGGAATTTATGGTAAGGCTTAGAATTCCATCTGGTATTACTAATATAAAGCAATTAGAACTAATAGTAAGCTTTGCCAAAAGATATAATTTAGATTCTATTCACTTAACAACAAGGCAAGCAATACAACTTCATGGCATGTCAATAGATGATATATGTGACTTAATGGAGGAGTGTTTAGATTATGATATTTATACTAGAGGGGCAGGGGGTAATTTCCCAAGAAATGTTGCTATTTCACCATTGGCGGGAACAATAAAGGGTGAGGCTTTTGATGTGACACCATATTCTAAAGCTATAGGTAATCATTTTTTAAATAAAATATATACCTATAAATTACCAAGAAAGCTTAAGGTTTCGTTTTCATCAGGAGAAATTGATGAGGCTCATTGTTCAGTTCAAGATTTAGGTTTTATTCCTAAATTAGTAGATGGACAAAAATATTTCAAGGTTTATGTTGCAGGTGGACTTGGAAATAATTCAAAGAAAGCTTTACAATTAGGTGATTTAATTAAGGATTCTGATATTTTATATTATGTTGAAGCTATTACAAAACTATTTATGGATGAAGGTGACTATAAAAATAATAGTCGTGCAAGGCTTAGATATATTCCTATGAGAATTGGTGATAATGAATTTATTGAAAAGTTTAAGGAATATGTAGTAAAAGAAAAACAAAATGCAAATTTAGATATAAAGGTTGAAGAAGAAATAGTAACAAAGGCAGGAGTAAAAACTAATGTTACAAACAAGAGGTTAATAGAACAAAAACAAGAAGGTTTATATGCAGTATATATTCATCCAACAGGTGGGCAATTAAAAATAAAGGATTTAGAAAGGTTATTAGATTTAACAAAGGAATTTGAAGATATAGACATAAGATTATATATGGATGAGGGATTCTATATAAGAAATTTAAATGGTTGTGAAGCTGAAAAAGTATTGGATATTACAAATAGTTTTAGTGGAAATACAGAATTTGAATATAGTGTTGCTTGTATTGGTGTTCCAACATGTCAGGTGGGAATAGGTAAAAGTCAAGAATTATTAAATGAAATATTAGATTATTTTAAGGATAAAAATTATAAATCCTATAAGTTACCTAAAATCCATATCTCTGGATGCACAAACAGTTGTGGGGTACATCAAATTTCATCAATTGGTTTCTTTGGGAAGAAAACTCGCGTTAATGATAAAGTTTCAGATGCATTTGCAATTTTAGTTAATGGAAGTATTGATGAAAATAATACTAACCTTGCAGAAAATAAGGGAGATATATTAAAAGAAAAGATTCCTGAATTTTTATATAATGTATCATTAGCTTTAGATAAAAGTAATTTAGATATTTACGAATTTATTAAAGGGGAAGATTTTCAAGAAATACTTTGCCAATATTTAGTGTAGAAATTGTTTTCAGTTTATTAATTAATTGGTC
>CAMNZV010000181.1 GCA_946575275.1 uncultured Clostridium sp.
AACAATACAAGAACCAAGAAACTTCCTTTGAAGGTGGAGTTGCCATAAGCAAAGGGGATAATAAAATAAAAATAAGATTAAATAATAAAAATAATAATTTTTTAAGCGAACTAACAAAGCCGGAGTATAGATTAAGAGAAAAAATCCAATTATGGAGTCAGATGGATACCTTTTATAGTGATATAAACTATTCAGGTAAATATAAAATTACCGCTATGAATAAGAATAAAATTCACTTAGAAAGAAATGATGGAAATGATGATAAAAATATTGATATAGAGATAAATAACAACACAGAAGAAGCTATGGCTGCATTTAATGTAGGGAAAATTGACATAATAGTTAATCCACCAGAAAATGAACTAAAGGCCCTAAATGAGAAAGGTGAATTAATTACCTATCCATCTAGTAGAAGTGAATATTTATATATAGATGAAAAAAGCTCAGATATGATTTTAAGTAATAGGGCATCAATATATAAAAATATTTCAGAGGCAATAAGTGAATATGAAAGTATAAATTCAACAAAATTAGAGTGTGCAGAGGGAAGCTTTTCAAGGGATGATGATGAGAATATAAATTTAATTCAAAGTAGGAAGGTAACTGTAAACAACATTTCAGAGGTTCATGATTTGGATAATATATCAATATGTGCAATATCAAATTTGGATAATAAAAAAATATGTGAATTTTTATCAAGTTATTTAAAGGAAAACAAAAATATTAAACTTAGATATTACTTGCTAGATGAAGAAGAATATAAAAAGGCACAGGTAAATAATAAATATAATATTTATCTAATTAATAATGATAATGTTTTTTTAGGGAAAGATAATTTTTACCAATCAATAAAATATTTATTTAATGATTCTGAAAAAAAACTATATGAAAATAGCAATGGTGACTATTTCAATTTAGAAGAGGATTTATTTAATTCTTTTAAGATAATGCCATTAATGTATTACAATAATAATATTGCTATTTCCAAGAGAGTTTTGGATATAAATATTGATTATTATGGAAATATTATTTTTTAGAAAGGGCTGCATTACGCAGCCCTAGGTTTCTTGAATTGGAATTTCTGAAATTATTTCTTTGTTAAAATCCATCCCTGAAATAATAGATTTTTTTAAGTAATGAATAATCAAATAAAAAATTATCATATTTTTAGTGCTATCAAAAGAGTCTTTTTTTACTTCGAATCTATTTTTTTTATAGGAATATACAACATTCTTATAAAAAATAGGGGCTTTGCCAGAGGCAACAGGACTTTCTAAGTTTGGCATTCTAAAAAATAGCTCATCTAACATGTCAGAAGAACGTAGTGAAAGTCCTTTATATCTTTCAATTTCATCTAATGTTGGAGCCTCTGGCCAACTAGATACTATACCAGAGTTAACTAGAAGACTTCTATACAAATTAGATATCATACTTTTATAGGATTGTGATGAATCATCATTTAATATAAGAGTTAAAATATAAAAAACGATTTCTTCAGCAGAATATTTAATTTCTTTTTTATCGCCATTTTTTGTAAAAATACCAAGTTCACTATCATAAAAAGAGGTGAGTTTTTCAACTATTTCATTAGATTTATCTTTAAAAGATAAAACTCCAGAATTATTATAAGAGTCATTTAATGCTATGGCAAAAAGTGAACTAGTATCAATTTCAGAATTTATATAGTCTTTATCTGAAAACTTATCAATTAAAAAATCACTAAAATCAATAATTAAGTCTTTTAAGTTATCATTATTATAATAACTATATAAAATGTTAAAAGAAATTAGTATTTTTGTTCCTTCTTCAAAGGAAACATCATATAAGGATTCTTTAAATTCTAAAAACATGTTTAAAATTTCAAGAGAGAATTCCTTATATTCAAGACTAACAGATTCTTCTTCGTAGTAAGATGAAAAAAGATAGTAAGCAACCATCATAAATGCTTGATTGGAAAAAGAAAAGGTGTTACCATCACCAATCAAATTGTACTTATTAGAATTAGTATCATTAGAGTTCTTCTTTTCAACAAATATACCCTCAGAATTTCTTAGGTTTTTAGAAAAAAAGTCTAGTTGTTTCTTTGCTAAGGATAAATAGGGTTTTTCTAAAGATGAAATAGAAGTTGTTCGTGCACTATAATTTGAGTAATAATTTGAAAGCTCTAGTATGCATAATGTTAGCATAGCATTTGGAATAGGTAATATGTTCTTTTTAAAAGTTTCTTCGTTAAAACTACTAGAAGATTTACTGTGAATAAAGGTTGGAGAAGCTTTTTTATAAATACATAAAAGTGGAGAAAAATCGTTTAATGTGTTAATATCATTGGTAGAATGAGATTTTTTAGAGGATCTAAAAGACGTAGTTATTCCACATTTGGATTTTAAGGCTATAGTTTTTATAGCTTCCTTAGATAAGTGAAATAATTGTCCTTTAATATCATCAACAGATAGTGTATTCATTCTAAAAAATGGACCTATATATTTCAAAACAATTCACCTCATATTATTATTTATTATATAAATATGAGTTATTTTTAAAAATAGTCATAAAATCATAACAAAAGGAGGAATTTTCATGAGACCTGGAAAAATAAATTTTGATGATCTTAGAGATATGATTTTGAAAAGTAGAAAACTACAAAGAGAAGAAGTAATAGTTAGAAATGATGTTGGGGAAGATTGCTCAATTATTGATTTTGGAGACAGTGAGGGGATTTTTTCAACAGATCCAATTACAGGCTCAAATAGTGATATTGGTACTATTGCAGTTCAAGTAAATTGTAATGATATAGCATCTGCAGGGGGAGAACCTATAGCCTTATTAGTAACTATACTTGCTCCAGTAACGTCAACCTTAGAGGAAATAAATAAAGTAATGCATGATATAAGTGAAGAAGCTGCAAAAATAAATGTTGAGATAATAGGTGGTCATACAGAAGTTACTGAGGCTGTAAATAAACTTATTGTTTCTGTAACAGTTATAGGCAAAAATCCTAAGGGTAAATCAGTAAAAACATCTGGTGCTAAGATAAATGATGATATTATAGTAACAAAAAATATAGCATTAGAAGGAACATATATCCTTTCAAAGGACTATGAATATAGAGTATCCAAAGTATTAAGTCTAGATGAATTAAAAGAAGCCCAAAGTTTAATTAAAGATATAAGTGTTTTAAAAGAGGGTAAAATAGCAAGAGAACTTGGAGCAACATCTATGCATGATATTACTGAGGGAGGTTTACTTGGGGCATTATTTGAGGTTGCTATGGCATCTAACATTGGATTTAAAATATATGAAGAAAAAATACCCTTACTTGAAAGTACTAAAAAAATAGCAAAGGAATTTTCAATAGATCCCAAAAGATTAATATCTTCTGGGAGTATGTTAATAGCATGTCCAAAGGGTGAAGAATTAGCAGCTGAATTAGAGAAGAATGGAATAAAGGCTACAATAATTGGTAAGATTACTGGAAGTAAAGGTATTATAGTATCCAATGGAATAGAATTAGAAGTAGAAGAGCCTAAGAGAGATGAGCTTTTTAATATAAAATAAAGTGAAGGTGGAAAAAATGAGAGTAGATGGTAGAAAAAATGATCAAATTAGAAGTGTAAAGGTTACAAGACGTTATACAAAATATGCTGAAGGATCAGTTTTTATTGAAGTTGGAGACACAAAAGTAATATGTAATGTCTCTGTTGAGGAGAAAGTACCTCCATTTCTAAAAGGAAGCGGAGAGGGGTGGATTACTGCAGAATACAATATGCTACCAAGAGCAACAGAAAATAGAAAGGTTAGAGATATAGCAAGACTAAAAGTTGATGGTAGAGCAATGGAAATACAAAGATTAATTGGTAGGGCTTTAAGGTCTGTTGTTGACTTAAAAGCATTAGGGGAAAGGACCTTATGGGTAGATTGTGATGTAATACAAGCAGATGGTGGAACAAGAACAACATCAATAACAGGTGCTTTTATAGCTATGGTAGATGCAGTAAATAAAATTCATAAAAAAAAGCCATTTAAAGTTTATCCAATTAGAAGCTATTTAGCTGCCACAAGTGTTGGTATAGTAAATGATTTAAAACTACTAGATTTATGTTATTTAGAAGATTCAAAGGCAAAGGTTGATATGAATATAATAATGACAGATGAAGGTAAAATAGTTGAAATACAGGGAACTGGAGAAGAAAGTCCTTTTAGTATGGAAGATTTAAACGAATTATTAACTATTGCTCAAAAGGGAATAAAACAAATGGTTCAAGTAGAGAAAGATTCTTTAAAAATGGATACTTTATGGATTGGAACTGGAGGAAATTAAATTGAAGAAAATTATAGTTGCAAGTAACAATAAGCATAAAATAGATGAAATAAAAAATATATTTAGTGATATAAATGTTGAGATAAAATCACTAAAGGATGAAGATATAAATATTGATGTGGTTGAAGATGGTAGTACATTTGAAGAAAATTCAATGAAAAAAGCTAAGGAAATAGCTTTATATTTAAAAAATAATAATAAAGATAATTATATTGTGCTATCATATGATTCTGGACTTGAATTAGAGTATTTAAATAATGAATCAGGAATA
>CAMNZV010000182.1 GCA_946575275.1 uncultured Clostridium sp.
TACAGACATAATTTCAAAAAATCAGGAGAGAATACAAGCATCTTCAGAGAAAAGCTTATATAATTGCACAGCCTGCAAGGATTCTGGATTTATCCTAAAAAGGCGCGAAAATGGTGCCTATTATGCAATTCCTTGCCTTTGCAGAGATAAAAATAAATCAAAAAATCAATTTAAGGCATCTGGACTTAATATTGAAAATAAAAATTTAACCTTTGGGAATTTTAATGTTTGGAATGAAGCCTCAAAAAGGGCAAAGGATGCTGCAATTAATTATTTTAGAGAATATAACAATATAAAAGCCACTAGACGTAACAGTATAATACTATGTGGACAAGTAGGAAGTGGTAAAACCCATTTAGCAGTTGCCTTAGCCTTAAATTTTCTAAATGAAAATCATAGGGTTATATATATGCCTTATAGAGATGTTATTACAAGAATCAAACAAAATATTTTAGATAAGGAATATTATATAAAAGAAATTGCAAAATATCAAAGAGCAGAAATTTTACTAATTGACGATTTATATAAGGGAAAGGTTACAGAATCTGATGTTAATATTATGTTTGAATTAATAAATTACAGATATTTAAATCACCTGCCTATGATTATAAATTCAGAATTTGAAATAGAAAAACTTCTTCATTTTGATGAGGCAATAGGATCTAGAATATATGAAATGTGTAAGGATTTTATAATTGAAAATAAAAAAGACTTAAGAAACAATTATAGGCTTAGAAATTAACATCAATTTAACCTGAAATAATGTTATCATTATGTAGGGAGGTTAATAAAATGAAAGATGAAATATATGATTTTAAAAAAGAGGATATGATATTAAGGGACTTTTTAGCAGCTGATAGAACTATCCTTGCAAATGAAAGAACACTTTTGTCCTATGTAAGAACAGCCATAAGTCTTATTGCAGTTGCAATTTCTTTGGTAAAATTATTTGATGATTTTATAACTGATATTTTAGCTATAATTTTTACAATAGCAGGAATCTTGGCATTTATTTTTGGAATAATAAGATATAGAAAGGTAATGAAGAAACTTAAAAATTTAATATAAAAAAAATCTTAAGGAATGGGGGACAAACCTTAAGATTTTTTGAGGGGAATAAAAATAAATTAATTTACTTTATGTTTTAATTATAGTAAAGGTCTGTGACAAATTTATGACAAAACAAGTTAATTCTAAAATTAATATAAAGTGCATATATATATATTGTCCATAAACATTTTATAATAGCTTTTCAGGTATCTGAAAAGCTATGTTTATTTTTAAAAACAAAAAACCCAAGGAAAGGGGATTCCTTGGGATTAACCATCTTAAGGGGAAGATGATTAAATATTATAAAGGGGTTAAAATGAAAAATTTAAATTCATAATTTAAATTTGATTTAATTTAACTTATGAGTTAATTATAATACGTAAATATGTCGAAAGTATGACTAAAAACTAAATATTTTAGTCACATTTAATATTTTTTTGTCCAAAAACAAAGCAATTCCCCTAAAGATTAACAATACGGGAATTGTATAGAATTATAAATTATATTTAGCTACTGATTTTTGTGTTAATTGTGCACCAGATTTTTCAACAAAGCTACCGTTTTTATTAGTAAAGATATTTTTTTCAATAATAGTATCCATAAGTGCAGATACTTCAGAGGATGTTAATAATTTATTTACACCATCTATAGTCATTGAAGATTTTGAGTTATTGCTACATAAAAAAGTTAATGTTAATATATATTCCATAGATTTCCCTCCTTTCTAAAGACTATTTAATAATAAATTAAGCCTCTTGAATTTTGCTTGTGTCAGTAATTCTGACCTCGTCCATAGCCTTTTCTAAAACATTACCTATTGCCATTGCAACAGCATAGATATTTTCCTCAGTTGCATTTGGGGCAACATTTGAAAAAGTTTTTTTAGTAGTTGTACTTTTTCCTTCAGCATCAACTGAATAAAAAGCAAGAGTTAAAGCCTTTGAAGTTATAATTTTTTCTACTGCCATATTAATCACCTCCTTTTCACATAGAATATATGCCAAAGCCTAGTAGTCTTTACTACTTTTCAATTCTTTTTCAAGAATTGAAGTAACAATTGTGTTTAAGGTATTAACAGAGGTAGCAATATTAGTCATTTGCTTTTCAAGTCTTATAAGTAAAAAGGCACTAACCACAATTGGGAAGCTGTTATTACTAATAAGGCTTACAAATTCTCCTATTTCCACGTTAATCATCTCCTTTCTTAAAATAAGATATATGCCTAATTTAAATACTCTTTACTATAAAGATCTTTAATTTTATTTTGTAGCTTGTTTTTCTTCTTGTAACTGTAGTTATAAGAAATATTATGTTCATAGGCATATTCAGAAAGGGATTTATTATTAACAAATAAAAAGTTAAACAATTCCCTTTCATCCTTATTTAAAGAAGAATTAATATTATTAATAAGCTCCGTATTATTTCTATCATGTAAATAATCTTCAATATTATTTGTAGAAATATTTTCAAAGTCAAAATCAACTAAAGAATTGCCATTAGGCTTTGATAGTCTAAGTTGTTTTTTAATTAAATAATTAAGATTGTTTTTAATTGAAGATAAAGCATAGTAAACAAACCTTGTATTTTTATTACCATCATAAAGCTTAATTGCATATAGAAGAGAAATAAAACACTCATTGTTTATATCTCCATAGTCAAAGCCTGGTATAAAAGTTTTTTTTGACATACTTATAATATAGGGAGTAAATTCTTTTATAATAGCCTCCTTACTTTTAATATCACCATTTTTTGCAAGTAAAACTAAATCCTCTAATAAATTAATATCCATTATTAACACCTCCATATTAAAGAATATTCAAATAGAACATATATTATAGTATGGAGGTGATTGATTATGAAAAAAATTGGTATTGATATTGGTCATAATCTTAAAGTAGATGTAGGAGCTGTTGGAATTAAGAATGAGGATGAGCTAAATATGCTAGTTGGAAGGCTATTAATTAGTAAATTAAGACTTGAAGGCTTTCAGGTGGTAGATTGTACACCAACTAATGCAAAATCTTTAGGAGATTCTTTAAGTCAAAGATGTGCAATTGCAAACAATGAAAATGTGGATTTTTTCTTGTCTATTCATCATAATAAATGCATTGGAGGCTATGGAGCAGAGGCTTTAGTATATAAAGAGGGAAAGGGCTCTGAAATAGGAAGGCTTATATTAAAGGAAATAGAAAGAATAGGACATACAAATAGGGGAATTAAAATAAGACAGGATTTATATGTTTTAAAACATACAAAAATGCCAGCTCTATTAATGGAATGTGCATTTATAGATAGTGAAAGAGATATGAAAATATATAACCCTTCAAAAATGGTAGATGCTATATTTAATGGTTTATGTGAAAGTATGGATAAAAAGATTTACTATACAATAGAAAAGGGAGATACATTATATAAAATTGCAAATAAATATAAGGTAACCATAGGAAGCATAGTTAAATTAAATAATATAGTGGATCCCAATAAAATAACAGCTGGAAATAGAATAAGAATAATATAGTTTGTTCATATCTTATCAATATTTATCCCTTATAATTATAAGAAAATATAATTATAAGGGGATAAAATATGAGGATTATAGAGCCAAGCTATTATAGAGATTTTAAATGTGTAGGTGATAAGTGCATTAACCACTGTTGTAAGGGGTGGAATATTCTAATTGACAAGGATTCCTATACTAAATACACAGAGAAAAAAGATGAATTTGGCAAAATATTAAATAGTGGAATTAAAGTTAAGGATAAAGAAGAGGCCTATGGATATGGAGAGGTAATATTAAATAATAAGGGTGAATGTCCATTCTTAAATGAAGAAAAATTGTGTAATATTTATATAAATTATGGGGAAGACTATATGTGCAATACTTGCAAAATATACCCAAGAAAAATTGAAAAATACAATGAGGACTTATATCAAAGAACCCTAAATTTATCTTGTCCTGAAATAATAAAATATTTAATAAATACAAAAGATAAAATGTCTTTTATAATAGATGATGTTAATCTTTCTACCCTAGAGGAAAAAAATATTTCAAAAGTTAAGGATTGTGAATTAGATTATTTGAATTTTATATTAGAAACAAGAAGCTTACTTATAGATATTGCTCAACTTAGAGAAATACCACTTTGGCAAAGAATAGCCATGATAAATTCAGTTTCAGAAAATGTTCAAGAAATAATAGGATGTTATAATAATTGGGAACAAAAATTAGAGATGGTTAAAGAGGCAATAGTATCAGAAGAATATATAAATATACTTAAGGCATTTGATAATGTGGATATTCTAAAGAGAATGAAGTTTTTAAAAAGCTTTTTAGAAAAAAAGGTTAATGAAAATTCATATTACAAAGAATTAGTTATAGATATAAGCTATTTTATAAAAAACACTTCTGAAATTGGAATAGAAGGGGCCTTAGAAGAAGAAAAAGAATTTAAACTTTACTTTGAAAAATTTAATTATATAATGGAAAATTATATAGTTTCCTTATTATTTAGTGAGATACC
>CAMNZV010000183.1 GCA_946575275.1 uncultured Clostridium sp.
GCGTCTTCAAGACTGGTTGGAACAACCTTTTCAATAGCTGTCTTACCATCTTGGTAGAAGATACAGCTGGTGTAGATAAATACACCTTCTCTGCTAAATATTTTAATGGGTATCTAGCATTTTCCTGTAACAATTGTATTATTTTTAAATCTATTTTATCTAGTTTATCCATACTTCCCATTTTTATTACCACCTTCAATTAAATTTATATGTAAAAAAAAACAAAGGAGCTTACACCATTATATGGCTAAGCTCCTTTGCTTATATTAATATACTACACTATGTTCTATAGATTTTCAAGGGTTAATTTAAAATTCACATAATTAAATTAAGTTTTTTATATAAATAAATAATAAAATTAACCTACAACTCCCACTTTTAATCCATAATCCAAGTTACTCCTTTTATAGAAAGCTAAATATAGATTTCCTCCACCTGCATCCCTATCTAAGCTATGCAAAAAACCTAATAATGTAAGATATAAATCATCATTTATTTTAATAATACTTTCGTCACTTTTTTTATTATACCTAACATTAAACTCATAATTACCATTTAAATATACTACATTAATATTTCTATTTACGTCAGAATTAACACTATCAATTGAGAAAAACTTACGTAAATTTTTTGATATTACAATCTCCCTTGTTTTTAATATATCAATATCTAAAATTTTAATTGCATATTTATTGTCTTGTATTTTCCATGGAATATTCATTTATTAATCACCTATTTCTATCTTTCATTCATTGGAATGTATTTATTAACATTCGAAACATTTTTATAGGCAGGTCTAATAATTTTATCTTGATTTATTAGTTCCTCAATTCTATGAGCTGACCATCCTGAAATTCTAGCTATTGCAAAAAGTGGTGTATATAATTCTAATGGTAAATCTAACATACTATAAACAAAGCCACTATAAAAATCAATATTAGCACTTACCCCTTTAAAGGTTTTTCTTTCCTCTTCAATTGCCTTTGGTGCTAATTTTTCCACAAGAGAGTATAATTCATATTCTGCAGTCATACCCTTCTCTACAGAAAGGCTTTCAACGAATTTCTTAAATATATTTGCCCTTGGATCTGAAAGAGAGTAAACAGCATGACCCATACCATAAATAAGACCCGCTTTATCAAAGGCCTCTTTCCTTAGCAATGCCTTTAAGTACTCCTTTACCTCTTCTTCATCTCTCCAATTTTTTATAGTTTCCTTCATATCACTAAACATTTGCATTACCTTAATATTTGCACCACCATGCTTTGGACCTTTTAAAGATCCTAAGGCTGCTGCAATTGCAGAATAGGTATCAGTACCTGAAGATGATACAACATGTGTTGTAAATGTAGAATTATTTCCCCCTCCATGTTCTGCATGCAATACTAAAGCTAAATCCAAAATTTTAGCTTCAAGTTCTGAATACTCTGAATTTGGCCTTAGCATATATAAAATATTTTCTGCTGTTGACAAATCAGGGTTTGGAGTATGAATAAATAAGCTATTATCTTTATAATAATGATCATAGGCTTGATATCCGTAAACAGATAAAACAGGAAATAAAGCTATTAATTGTAATGATTGTCTAAGTATGTTTGGAATAGATGTATCATTAGCTTTCTCATCATAAGAATATAATGTAAGTACACTTCTAGCTAATGTATTCATCATATCAAAACTTGGGGCCTTCATTATAATATCCCTTACAAATGAAGGTGGCAAAGTTCTATAATCTGCAATTACTTTATTAAAATCCTTTAATTGCTCTTTGTTTGGCAATTGTCCAAGTAAAAGCAAATATGTTGTTTCTTCAAATCCAAATCTTTTTTCATTAATAAATCCATCAACAATATCATCAATGCTTATTCCTCTATAATATAGCTTCCCCTCACAAGGTACCTCTTCTCCATTTATATTTTTCTTAGATTGTATATCTGAAATTTCTGTAAGTCCTGTAAGAACACCTTTACCTTCTATATCCCTAAGACCTCTATTTACCTTGAAATCCTTATATAATTGAGGATCTATTTTGCTGTTTTTTAGACAAATGTTGTTAAATTCTAAAATTTCATCAGTTACCTCACTATAATTCTTATCAAGTAAATTCATCATTCACTTTCCCCCTTCTTTCTTTATTTAAATACATCATATCACATTTTACATTTTTTTACTATTATTTTTGTTTTTAAAATAAGGAGTCAATAACTTGGCTCCTTAAGATTAAATCTATTTATATTCAAAGTTAATTCTATCTACTCTACATTTTTCTGCAGTAATAATATTTTCAATTTTATTAACTGCTTCATTAACATCACTATTAATAATCCCATAATTATAAGTAGAAATTAATTGAATTCCATTATATGCAGAATTAAATTTTCGCAAAAGATTATCTGGAGTATCTTTGTTACTCTTTAAAATATTTTCTTTCAGCTCATCTATAGATCTTGGTAAAATAAAAATTAGAATTGCTGAAGGTATAGCTTCCTTTATCTGAAGAGCACCTTTAATATCTACTTCAAGCAATACATCCTTCCCACTTTTTAAGGCTTTTTTTACAGGATGCTTTGGCGTTCCGTAGTAATTTCCATAAACCTCTGCCCATTCAAGAAAGGCACCTTGTTCTACTTTCTTAAAAAAGTCTTTATTTGAAATAAATTCATAAACTCCCTCTATGTCATCTTCCTTCTTTTCTCTAGTTGTTTGTGAGGCTAATGTGGTTATATCTTTATGCTTGTCTAATAAAGCATTAATAACTATATCCTTGCCAGCACCTGTAGGTCCTGAAACAATTAATAACAATCCTTCATTACTCATATATATTCCTCCACTCTGTTTGCATATGTGCTAATATTTTTCTATTATATCAGTAAATAAGTGCTTTTGTAAAATTTTTTATTTAAAAATAGCTTAATTTCAATAAAATATTGAAATTAAGCTCGAACATTTTTCTAATATTACTTAATATATCCAGAAAACCCTACTGATTTTAATAGTTCAATAATTTCTTTAGGACTACCATTAGCTTCTTTATTTCTATATGCAATTTTTACATTTCGCACATTTTGTTTTTCAGCATTTTCTATAGTAGAATAAAATTTAACTATATTTAAATCATACCAGTATACGCCCTCTTTAAATATTTCTTCAACCTTATATTTGTCATAATACTCTAAAAATAAAACTTCATCTTTAAATGGATATAGTTCACCCTTCCCATTTATTATATCTTCATCACAAATACCCTCATAATATTTATATGGAGCTACAATTCTAACTCTTTTTTTTGCAATATCATACATAACCTTAACCATGTTTACAAAGTCTTTATTAAAATGTTCTGGAATATCTAAAACTTTATTCATGGCAATAAATAAAAAGACCTCAGAATTTATTGTAATCCAATTATCTCCATCATTTAGTATAATTCCATCTAAGCCCATAACAAAAAGGTCTCTTACTACTGAAGTTAATTGTTCAGCTGAAATTAAACTTATCATTTCATCTCCATTAACAGTTACAGACTTAATTCTTTTTGCACATTGTTTTGCAAGATGTTTTTCCGTAAATACCCTTAAATAATAAGAGTCCCCTTGGCCAATTTCATCAACATAAGGTCTAAATTTATCCTCTGACCATTCCTTTTCAGTTGTACTATTAATTGCTACAACATAAAGTTTCTTATTTTTTAGAATATCTTCAAATAAATCTTGACATCCCTTCATTCTAATATTTTTGTCTTCTATGTTATTTATTCTATCAATTTCTTTGTTAATATTTAAAATCATTTTATCTACCTCTTAAAATTTATTATTTATTATTACTTCCTCTAATAATTACAATTGGTATGTGAATTCTATTGTTAATTCTAATTGGGAAAGTACCATTACCAAGTCCTCTGCTTAGGATTAATTTTTTATCACCACCAAAATTATATATACCTGATGTGTATTTTGGGAACAAGCCTTGACCTGGTGCAAATAAACCCTGTTTTATAAACGGAATTCTAACTTGACCCCCATGAGCATGACCTGAAAAAATATAATCTGGAACAATTGAGTTTTTATCAGAAAAAATCTCTTTACCCATAGCTGGGTTGTGTTCTAATACTATTTTAGGAATATTATCAATTTCAATTATATCTTTAAATAAATTGCTATTATATTTACTTCCATATTTTAACCCTAAAAAAGCTATTTTATTATTCCCTTTTTCATAAATCTCACATTTATTATCAAGTACAATAATATTATTTTCCAAGGCTACTTGTTTCCACAAATTGTAATAGTTTCTTGTTTCGTGATTTCCACTTATAGCATAGCATTTAGCAATCTTTGATACTCTACTAAAAAAATCCTCTAACCCACAGTCTAATATGTTAGCTTTTTTATCAATTATATCCCCTGTAAGTAGTATAACATCAGGTTTTTCTTTTTCAAGACATAATATGATTTCATCAATTAAATATTTACTTGTAGGCATATGAATGTCAGATACATTTGCTATTTTTATTTCT
>CAMNZV010000184.1 GCA_946575275.1 uncultured Clostridium sp.
TTTGAAATAAAAGGTATGTCACATATAACTGGTGGAGGATTTATTGAAAATGTTCCACGTATGTTTAATGGTAATGATTTTACAGCTGTTATTAATAAGGATAGCTACAAATTACTACCTATATATGAAAAAATGATAGATCTTGGACTAGATAAAGATCATATGTACAATACTTTTAATATGGGTATTGGATTTGTATTATGTGTAAATGAGAAGGATGTAAGTAGCATAATTTCAAGCCTTAAAGAAATGGGAGAAGAGGCTTATGAAATTGGTTATGTAACATCTGGAGGTGAAGGTATATGCTTAAAATAGCAGTACTAGTTTCTGGGGGGGGAACTGACCTTCAATCCATAATTGATGCAGTTGAAGAGAAAAGAATAAATTGTAAAATTGAAATGATAATAAGTAGTAAAGATAATGTTTTTGCCTTAGAGAGAGCAAAAAAACATAATATACAAAGTTATGTTATTAGTAAAAAAGAATATGGAATAAATCAATCAGATAAAATACTTGAATTAATTAAGGGGAAAGTTGATTTAATAGTATGTGCTGGATTTTTATCAATATTACAAGGGGAAATTTTAGATATATATAGCAATAAAATTATAAACATTCATCCATCCTTAATACCTTCTTTTTGTGGAAATGGAATGTATGGAATTAAAGTACATGAAGCAGTAATTAATAGTGGTGTAAAGTATTCAGGATGTACAGTTCATTTTGTAAATAATGAAGTTGATGGTGGGGCAATAATAATGCAAGAAATTGTGCCAGTATATTTTGAAGATAATGCAGAAACATTGCAAGAAAGAATACTTAAAAAAGAGCATATTATTTTACCAGAGACAATAAGGTTGATTTCAGAAAATAAAATAGATATTATAAATGGAAGAGTTAAAATAAAGGAATAATAAGGAGGACTATTTGGTGAAAAAAAGAGCATTAATTAGTGTGTTTTATAAAGATGGAATTGTTGAGTTTGCTAATTTTTTAATTTCAAAAGGTGTTGAAATTATATCTACAGGGGGAACATATAAACATTTAAAGGAAAGTGGTGTACCAGTTATAGAAGTTAATGAGGTTACGAATTTCCCAGAAATGTTAGATGGTAGAGTAAAAACTCTTCATCCATTAATACATGCAGGTATCCTTGCAATTAGAGATAACAAGGAACATATGCAAATACTAGATGAAAGAAGTATTCACCCTATAGACTATGTAATAGTAAATTTATATCCTTTTTTTGAAAAGGTTAGAGAGGATTTATCCTTTGAAGAAAAGGTTGAATTTATTGATATTGGGGGTCCTACTATGCTTAGGGCTGCTGCAAAAAACTTTCAAGATGTAACAGTAATTTCGGATATAAAGGACTATCAAGTTGTTAAATCAGAAATTGAAGAAAATGGTGAAGTTTCTTATAAAACTAAAAAGAAATTAGCAGGAAAAGTATTTAATTTAATGAGTGCATATGATGGAGCTATTTCAAACTTTATGTTAGAAGATTCAGAAGAATATCCAGAATATTTATCTGTTTCATATAAAAAGAAGCAAGAATTAAGATATGGAGAAAATTCTCATCAAAGTGCTGCATTTTATGGTTCAACTACAATAGACGGAGCTATGAATACCTTTGATATATTAAATGGAAAAGAATTATCATACAATAATTTTAAGGATATGGATATTGCTTGGAAATGCGTTAACGAGTTTGAAGAACCAGCATGTTGCGCTTTAAAACATAATACACCTTGTGGAGTTGCAATTGGCACTGATTCATTTGTTGCATATTCAAAAGCATATGAAGTTGATCCTACTTCAATTTTTGGTGGTATTGTAGCATTTAATAGAAAGGTTGACAAACAAACAGCAGAGGAAATGGTGAAAATATTCCTTGAAGTTATAGCAGCGCCAGAATACGATGAGGATGCTTTAGAGGTATTAAAGACTAAAAAGAATTTAAGAGTTCTAAAGGTTTATAACAAACCACAGGATGATAAATATATGGTTACAGTTGATGGTGGGATATTAGTCCAAGATGAAGATAAAAAATTAATAGAGGATTTAAATGTTGTTACAGATAAAAAACCTACTGATGATGAAATTAAGGATTTATTATTTGGAATGAAGGTAGTTAAATATGTTAAATCTAACGCTATCGTAGTTGCAAATAACGGAGTTGCTCTTGGAATAGGTGGTGGTCAAGTTAATAGAATTTGGCCAACAGAAGATGCACTAAAAAGAGGAAAAGGTGCTACAATTTTAGCATCAGATGCCTTCTTCCCATTTAGAGATGTTGTAGATACAGCAGCAAAAAATGGTATAAAAGCAATTATACAACCAGGTGGTTCGATGAAGGATCAAGAATCAATTGATGCGTGTAACGAACATGGAATTGCAATGATAATAACAGGATTAAGACACTTTAAACATTAAAATAGGCCATTTAGGAGGATGTAAATTATGAATTTATTACTTATAGGTTCAGGTGGAAGAGAACATGCAATAGCTTGGAAGCTTGCTAAGAGTCCTAAGGTATCAAAAATATATGTAGCACCTGGAAATGGCGGTACTGCCTTTGAAGAAAAGTGTGAAAATATAAATATAACGGATATAGGAGAACTGGTTAAATTTGCAAAGGAGAAAGATATATATCTTACTATAGTAGGTCCAGAGGATCCACTAACAAAAGGTATTACAGACACCTTTAAGGCAAATAATCTTAGAATATTTGGACCAGATAAAAGAGGGGCAGAGCTTGAAGGAAGTAAAAGCTTTTCTAAAGAATTTATGCAAAAATATGGTGTTAAAACTGCAGAATATGCAACATTTACAGAAGTTAATGAAGCTATGTCTTATTTAAAAGATTGTAGTTACCCAATAGTAATTAAGGCTGATGGTCTAGCAGCTGGAAAAGGTGTTGCGATATGTGAAACCTTAAAGGATGCTAAAGATGCTATAAATGATTATATGGTTAATGACATTTTTAAAGGTGCTGGACAAAAGGTAGTTATTGAAGAATTTTTAGATGGAATTGAAGCTTCAATATTATCTATTTGTGATGGAAACACAATCATTCCTTTTGTATCTGCAAAGGATCATAAACAAATATATGATGGAGGAAAAGGACCCAATACTGGTGGAATGGGTGTTTTAGCTCCAAACCCTTATGTAACTAATGAAGTTATGAAGGAATTTGAAGATAACATAATGGCAAAAACGCTATCTGGTATTAAAGAAGAAGGCTTTGATTTTAAGGGGATTATTTTCTTTGGGTTAATGATTACAAAAAAAGGAACATACTTACTTGAATATAATGTAAGAATGGGAGACCCTGAAACACAATCTGTTTTAAGCCTAATGGAAAGTGATTTATTAGATATAATAGATGCTGCAATGGATGAAAAGCTAAATGAAACAACTATAAAGTGGAAAAATGAAGTTTGCATTAATGTAGTTTTAGCTTCAAAAGGATATCCAGGAGAATTTACAAAGGGATATGAAATAAATATTCATCCTTCTGTAAAAGAAAAAGTTTTTTTAGCTGGAGCAGTTGAAAAAAACGGGGTGCTAACTACAAATGGGGGACGTGTTCTGTCAGTTGTTGGAACAGGTAAAACACTTGAGGAAGCAAGGGATGAGGCATACAAAAATATAGATTATGTAACATTTAAGGATGCTTATTGTAGAAAAGATATTGGTATTTTCAAATAAAATGTAAAAAAAGATATAGACATTATTCTATATCTTTTTTTTGTAAAGCTATATACAAATATTACCATTTATGCAATAATAAAACTTGAAAGGGGCATCAGGTTTTATGGAAAATAGAAGTTTTAAAAACAAATTATTATTAGGAGTAACTTTAGCTATAGGATTATTATTAATAATATATATTATTGCTGCAGTATATTTTACAAAACATTTTTATTATGGTTCTGCAATTAATAGTATTAGTGTTTCAGGAATGTCTGTTAAGGAGGTAGAGGAGCAATTACCTAAAAAAATTGATGAATATTCCTTAAAAATTGTTGGACGGGATAATAAAATTGAGGAAATTAAGGGGACTGATATAGATTTAAAAATTACAAGAAATAAAGAAATATCAGATATTAAAAAAGATTCTCAAAATCCAATATGGTGGATAACTTCCTTATTTAATAAAAATAACATTACAGAAGAGGAAATAATAAATTTTGATGAAACTAAAGTAAGTAAAAAAATTAATGAATTAGAAATGGTAACTAGTTCAGATATTATCTTGCCAAGAAATGCTAGTTATGTATTTGAAAATAATGAGTTCAATATTGTTTCAGAGGTTAAAGGAACTAAAATTAATATAGATGCTCTTTATAAGACTGTTGAGGGTGCAATTAGAAGTGGAAAAGATGAAATTATTTTAGAAGATGAAGAATGTTATATTGAACCTGAATTCACATGGAACTCAGAGGTAATAATAGAAACTAAAGATAAGTTGAATGATTATATAAATACAAA
>CAMNZV010000185.1 GCA_946575275.1 uncultured Clostridium sp.
AGTATCAGTTATAGTTTTAAATGTTTTAGGATTTTCACTAGCATTATTGGTAACCCAAAAGTTAAAAACAAGTAATATATTAAAAACAATATTTTTTATGCCAAACTTAATTGGTGGTTTAATTTTAGGATTTATATGGCAATTTATTTTTCAAGAGGTATTTGCATCTGTTGGAAATGCCATAGGAGTAGAGGCTCTTAAAGGGTGGCTATCTGATGAAAAAACAGGGTTTATAGGATTAGTTATATTAATGAGCTGGCAAATGGCTGGGTATTTGATGATTATTTATATTTCAGGTATTCAAGGGATTTCTAAAGAGGTTTTAGAGGCTGCAAAAATTGATGGGGCAACGGCGCTTCAAAGATTAAGACATATTATTGTACCATTAGTTAGACCTGCTATGACAGTTAGTGTGTTTTTAACATTATCAAATTCCTTTAAGTTATATGATCAAAACCTATCATTAACTGCAGGTGGACCTGGAAATGCAACTCAAATGATATCAATGAATATTTTAAAAACAGGTCAAAAGTTTAATGATATGGGACAAGCGCAAGCAAAGGCAATAATTTTACTATTAGTTGTTGGTGCTATAGCCTTAATTCAAGTATATATATCTAAGAAGGGAGAGGTTGAGGCATAATGAAAACTAAAAATATTGATTCTACAATGCCAATGAATAAGAAGATTATTTTAACTATTGTTGGAATAATTGCAGGACTTATTTTCATAGCTCCCTTTGGTATTATACTACTTAACTCTTTTAAAACTAAGAAGGAAATATTTCAGGGTACATTACAATTGCCTGAATCCTTAAACTTTGATAATTATAAGAAGGCTTTTGAAAGTTTAGACTTTATTAAAACTTTAGGAACTTCTTTGTTAATTACTATTTGTAGCATTGTTGTTATTGTTATTTTTTCTTCAATGGCAGGATGGATGCTTCAAAGAACAAAAACTAAGGCTAGTAACATTATTTTAATGGTATTTGTAGTTTCTATGTTAATACCTTTCCAAGCTGTAATGTTACCTTTAGTTAGAATTATGGGAAAATTGCATTTTTTAAATATTCCAGGACTAATATTTATGTATTTAGGTTTTGGATCTGCAATGTCTATATTTTTATACCATGGTTTTGTAAAGGGTATTCCAAAGGAATTAGATGAGGCTGCAACAATTGATGGCTGCACAAAATTCCAAACTTTTAGGTATATAATTTTTCCATTGTTAAAGCCAACTACAGTTACAGTATGTATTTTGAATTTGGTATGGATATGGAATGATTATTTATTGCCTTCACTTGTAATTAATGGGAAACATCCTACTATTCCACTAAAAACTTTCTTGTTCTTTGGGGAATATACAAAACAATGGCATTTGGCACTTGCAGGACTTGTTATAACAATATTACCTGTAATTATATTCTATTTCTTTGCACAAAAGCAGATAATAGAATCTATAGTTGAAGGTAGTGTAAAGTAATAGTTAGACATTATTAAAATCCTTTATCTTAAGATAAAGGATTTTTTATAATTAATAGGATATGGGTAATTTTGGGGGAATATTAAATATATGTTAATAAATCATATGTAAATGTTTGCTATAATTTACATAATACTGTAAAGGTATTATAGTAGGGATATAAGTACTTATTAAATAATTTATGAGGTGATAAAAATGAAAATAATAAATTTAATTAAAAGGGTAGTTGTATCAGTATTAACTTTTACTTTATTAATTACAGCAATATCCTTTTTGAAAGGGCCAGTAAAGGCAAGTGCAGCAACAGATGAGGTTTCAATGTACACTTCATTAAGTAAATATACTTATCATTCTACTCCTAGTAACACCATTTTTCTAAAGGTTAAGAATATAGCATATGAAAAGAAGGTGACAATTCATTATTCTAGTTATAATGGTTGGGTTGATGAACCTGCAAGGTATGTTAAATCATTAGGTGATGGATATGAGATATGGGAAGCTACAGTTGGTGTAATGGGTGGATTTGAATATGCTATAAAGTACGAAGTTGATGGTAAAACATTTTGGGATAATAATTGGAATAATTACAATAATGGTGATTTAATTGGCGTTGGATATTCATCTGTATTACCTTTAGTAATAACCTCTAATAATACAGCAACAACACAAATTGCCTTTAATAAATCTTCTAATATAGAAGATGTTAAAGTTTTCTATTCTGAGGATAATTGGGTTACTACAAATGAGAAAGATATGGTTTATAATTCAACTTATTCTTCATATAAAAATTATGATTATTATAATACAGATATTTATTTGGGTAGCATTGAAAATTTACAATACAAAATTTCCTATAATATTAATGGGGTTAACTATATTGATGATAATTTTGGAAGATGTTATGCTATAGATTTTGTTAAGACTTACTAATTAATATTATTATAATAGCCATTATAAATAAGGTGAAATTTATACTGGCTATTTTTTTGAGCAAAAATAACAAATAACATTTTATTTTACATAATTGGTATTGTATAATAGATTTTATATCAATAATTAAGGGGGTCATTTTAAATGGAAAAATCATATTATGTAAAAAGAGGTCAGGAATCTTTATTTAAAATCCTAAAAGAAAATGCAAAAAGAAAAGGATCAGAAGAATGTTATAATTTTTTTTGTTATGAAAATAATGAAAAAAGTAATATTACAATTACAAGAAATGAATTATTAGAGAGAAGTATTAATGTTGCAAGGATTATGAAAAATAATAATATTCAAAAGGGGGATAATGTTATTATTTTTTCAACACAAACTTTAGATAATGTTCTATCTGCCTTTGCATCGGTATATTGTGGTGTTGTATTTACTATAATTCCACCACCTATTGATGAAGGAAAGAAAATGCGTTTTATATCTGTTTTATCATCTTGCAAAGCAAAACATATTTTGTGTAATGCCTCAATTAAAAATCTTATGGGAGATTCAATTGAAGGGGTCAATTTAATAAATGTAGAGGAAGATATAGCTTTTAATAGTATTGATTTTTCACCTGAAAATATTGATTATGATGATGTTATATATTTACAGTACACATCAGGTTCTACAAGTGTACCAAAGGGTGTTGAAGTTACTTATGGAAATTTAATTAGTGATATTAATTTGTGCTATGAAAATTATAAGGCAGAAAGAATGTTTAGTTTTTTACCCTTTTTTCACAATATGGGACTGGTATATAGTTTATTTGCACCTGGCATAACTTTAGATTTTGTATCTGGTATTATGTCTCCAAAAGCTTTTTTAGAAAAACCTTCAAGATGGATTGAAAATTTAAGTGAATTTAAGGCTGAAATGACAGCCATTCCACATTCTATAATAGAATCTTATTCAAAGATTGTTCCACCAAATTTATTAAATAATATTGATTTGTCAAATTTAAAATCTATTCATGATGGCTCAGAAGTTGTAAATTATTCGGGGCTTATAAATTTTGCAAAGGCTTATGAAAAGTTTGGTATGAATGTGGACAAATTTATTACAGGTTATGGATTAGCTGAAACTACCTGTGCAATATCATCAGGTTTTTGCACCTATGATAATGTATTATCTATTGATTTTAATGAGTATCAAAAAGGAAAATTAAAAATAGTAAATAGAGGGGATAAAAACTCTATGGATTTAGTTAGTGGAGGAAAAATAATACCAGAAACTAAGGTTATTATAGTTAATCCAGAAACAAACATGTTAACTAAGGAGAATGAATTTGGGGAAATTTTAGTACAAGGACCTATAGTTGCAAAGGGATATTATAATAATGAAGAGGCAACAAATAGCACCTTTAAAGCAAGGATTGAAGGAGTTGAAGGAGAATTTGTTAGAACAGGAGATCTTGGTATTGTAATAAACAATCATGTATATATTACAGGTAGGGTTAAGGAATTAATAATTATTAATGGAAATAACATTTTGCCAAATGATATAGTAGTAAAATTAAAGGAGAAAATACCTTGTTTAGATTATGGCACATTAGTTCCTTTTTCAGTTCAAAAGGATGGGAAGGAAAGATTAATTCTTTTAATTGAATTTAAAGAAGAAGTATTAGTTAATATTAATAAAGAAGAATTGTGTAACGAAATCAACAAGGTTATATATGAATATTTTGAGGTTTCACCATATGATATTGGTATTTTAAAAGAGGGGGAAATTGTTAAAGCTGATAATGGTAAGGTTTCAATAATGAAAACTCGTAGTAAATACATAAAATCAGGTATTCTTAATAAGAAAGAAGATATAGAAGATGACTTTTCAGGTAATGAAACTATGAATAAATTAGTAGTTTTAATAAAAGAAAATCTTGATTATAAGGTGAGAATTAAAGATAATTTGCTTAATATTGGAATGGATTCTTTAGCAATTGTAGAATTATCTGCAATAATAGAAGATAATTTTAAAGTATCAGTACCAGTTAGTGTTATCTTTGAAAAACCAACAATAGAATT
>CAMNZV010000186.1 GCA_946575275.1 uncultured Clostridium sp.
TATCTCTATTATTTCTTTTCTTTTACCATCAAATAAATTATTATCAATGTTATTATCTATAAAACCTAATTCTATTAATACTGATGGTGCCTTGGTTTCTCTTAATACATGGAAATTTGCAGTCTTTACTCCTCTATTAGCAAAACCTATACACACAAGACCACTCTGAATCCTTTGGGCTAATAGTTTTGTATTTTCACCTGTACTTGTATAAATATAGGTTTCAATTCCTCTACCTGTTCTGGCTTAAAAGCGTTTCTGTGAAATGAAATAAAGTAATCATAGTTATTCCTATTTTCAAAAAGTAACTCCAAAAAAGGTAGGCATATTTTTTTCAATTAATGTTTGTAATTCTCTCTCTAGTGATACTAATGTAGCTGGTAATTCTTCTACTCCATTATCTATTTTAAATAATTTTATATCTGCCATTTAAACCTCTCCCAACAAAATTTGCGTTTCCATTCTCACACAGATTAATTATATCACTTTCATTGTTTCCTTACTATGTATGTAGAAACATATAATTTTTTGTATAAGTAAAGAACCTTGTTTACTCAAGGTTCTAACTGTGTTTCCTTTGCAGCTTTACTACCGTCTCTACATGTGTGGAGTTCGCTATAGGAACACACTTCTTTGTCATTTTTATCTGTATCTAATTCTATCACATCTTTACCTTTTAGTGAATGGCTCATACCAGAATTAAATATAAAAGTTATCATGTATGGATCTACGTTGCCTTCTTCATCAGTTCCACCTAATATAATTTTATTAACTGCACTTTCAAAAACTACTCTATCAAATTCTTTAATTGGTTTATTACTATCAAATACTTTTCTAAAACTGTTTATTCTTTTTTTAATATCAATGTTATTTTCATTAGAAGCATCTAAATCAACTTTTTCAACTTTAAGCTTTTCTAATGCTGTAGAAAGCTCTGTGAATTTAATTTCGTAAGTAGCTTTATCAATTAATTCATCAATTCTCATATCCACTAGCTTTTTTAACTTATTTTCATAAGAAGTAACTTCTCTTGCAACTCTTTTTAATTCTTTAGCTGTATTAGTGTTATTAAGAGTATTTTCTACAGTTTCCATAAACTCTGTAACTATATCTTTATTTTGTAGACAAAACATATTAAAGGCTTCAAGAAATGCATTTTCAATAATCTTTTCATCTATCCCCTTACTGTCTGGACAATACTTTTTACCTTTCTTAGTAGATACACAACAATGCCAAATAGTTTTTTCATGAGTTGTATTACTGTGCCATCTACGTCTACTAGCTGTGCCTCCACAAAATCCACATTCTATTTTACTACTGAAAGCAAATTTTCTGCTATACTTTTCTCCTCTTCCTTTATTGTTACTATTTACACTACGTTTTTCAAGTATCTTTTGAGCTTCATTAAACATTTCTTCTGATATTATAGGTTCATGATTAGAGTTTATATAATACTTTTCTTCTTCACCCATATTATCAAGTCTTCTTTTGGATATTGGGTCAACAGTAAAAGTCTTTCCTAATAATAAATCTCCTTTGTATTTTTCATTAGTTATAATTCCTCTAACTGAACCATCATTCCAATTAGTATTTCCTTTTTTAGTTTTATAATTTAACTGTGTAAGCTCTTTTGCAATAACAAAACATCCTGCACCTTCAATATATCTTTTAAAAATATATCTAACTATCTTTGCTTCTTCTTCGTTTATTGTTATTACTTTATTTATTGTATCATAATCATATCCTAAGCAACCATTAAATCCTATAAGCTCTCCACGTTTCATCTTCATTTTTAGTCCCATTTTTACATTAGTTGAGATAGATTCACTTTCTTGTTGAGCTAATGAACTTAGAATAGTTAATAACATTTCTCCATTCATTGTTAAAGTATTGATATTTTCTTTTTCAAATAAAATTGCAACGTTATAATCCTTCAACAGCCTTACATATTTCAAAGTATCTAAAGTATTTCTAGCGAATCTTGAAATTGATTTGGTTATGATTAAATCAATCTTTCCATCTACTGCATCATTTATCATTCTTTGAAATTCTGCTCTTTTATCTGTTTGTGTACCACTTATCCCTTCATCAGCATAAATATCAACAAGACTCCACTGTGGATTAGCTTCAACCATATTTCTATAATGCTCTACTTGAGAATTGTAACTAGTTAATTGCTCTTCTGAATCAGTACTTACTCTACAGTAAGCTGCAACTCTTAATCTATCTATCACTTTTGCATTACGTCTATCAATTCTACCTTGACTTGCTTTTATTACTTTAACATCTGCCATCAAAATCGCTCCTTACAAAGTGTATTCCTATAACTTATTAGTTTTAATTATATATCTGAACACATATTGAATCAAGCATTAATAATCATAATATTATATTTTTTCATCAACTCTATTTTAATAGTGTTATATTCTTTATCTGTAATAAGTTTAAGCCCAAGCAATTGATTTAACATAGCTAACTGAATACTATATTTCATATTGTTATCCATTAAAACCATCTCCCCTGCTATAAAAATTTTTAATACCAAACCAAAAGATTAAAAACAGACCTTTAATCCTTTGGTCTGTTATCAATAAATGGGCTAAAGGCAAGGCATTAACCTCACCTATAGCTCCTTATTTAATAAGCATTGTATTTGTCACACCTCCCCAATGCTGGGAATACTTTAAGCTACTTGTGATTAGCAAGTATCATAGGACTTTAACCTCTCCCACAATGTGGAAGCCACTCTCCATGGGATACCTAAGACTAAGTGGAAGTATCATTATTTTCCTGTGCAGATCATGGCAATCAGATTTATCAAATCTGTTTTGAGCAAAATTTATCGCTATCCTTAATAAACAAATTTCTTTATTAAATAAAATTTTGAAATTTTATTTATAAGTGTCTTGGCGTTTTCCTCTTGTTGCTTCCAGCTTTAACTGCTGCACAGTAACGTACCTAAAGTATTGAATATTCAACTATCAAAGAACTTGTAAAAGCATTTATAAAAAAACGCCCTCACTGTATAGCCTTGGGAGAAGATTAAATGTGACAAATTTAAAAAAGTTTTTATAAATTTTTTTAAAGCATTGATTTTAACTTTGCCAAAGCCCTTATATGCTTTTGTCTAACAGCATCATTTTTAAGTTGAAGCTTTACTGCTATTTCATTTAAGGAAAACCCATATCTGTATCTAAGCTCTATAACCTTAAAATCTGATTCATTTAATTTCTTTAAAGCTTTATATAGGTTTGAATCACTAATAAAATCAGTAAAATCCAATAGCTCATTAACTTCTTTTTCAATTCCTAACGCATCTTTTGCATATTCAAATTCAATTGGTACATCATACTTTTGCAAGTATTCAAGAGAAAGATTATGTCTGTAATACCTCCTCTCATTGTTTTCTTCTCTTTTGTCCTCCTCTTGGAGAACTTCCATAAATTCCTCATAATTTTGTTGTTTTTCTTCTTTTGACATTTTTAATTGCTCCTTTCTGCCTGAACGCAAAAAGGAGCCGCACGAAAATCGTGCGACTCCTTCTGGGTCAGTTTTATATTTCATTTAGGAATTTTGGGTATAAAAAAAAAGCCCTTCAATGCAATATAATTCTGCATTTCAGGACTTTCTTAAACTCCGCAATATCCTATTGTATATATCTTAACAGTATCAAAGTATAGTGTCAGTACCAAAGCTGTATCTGTTTAGTCTCAATCTTGTATCATATCTATAGTTTTTAAAGCTTGGACCATATTAGGAAATAAATATCCCCATAATATAGTTCCTAATAAATTAATAGCCTTTTTCTTTTCTCTGTAATATGTGGCTCTTGAGCAACAAAGATATTCTATTACTTCATTCTCTGAATGCCTACAAGGTGTAATATAAATTTTATATATTAATGTATAATACCGTTCCCCATTATCAGGGTAAGACTTTAGCATTGATAACGTTTTATCAATTATTTCTATTATACTTTTACTATCTTCTATAGATTGAAGTCTGCTTTCTAACCTAGCTTGTGAAATATAAGGATCTACCTCTACCAAACTGTATAATAATTCATCTAATCTTCTACCTGATGTTTCATAATATTCATCATCAATTTCTTGAATAGAATTATTAATTCGCCACAGTACCTTACTATAAAGTTGTAACAATAATTTCGTATTGTGATATATATTGGGGCTAACTTTCCTTTCCATTATTATTTCATTATTTACTATGTTATTTTTACCATATTTAATTGTCGCTAAAGCCATAACACTGATGCTCCTTTCTTAATTTATGTTGACAGTAAAATTGTTCTAATATAAAATTATATTATGAACTTTCGTTCTAATTTAAAGTATAAATTAGAACTGAAATACTGTCAATAAAATTCAGAACATTCGTTCTTGCTTTAGTAAGAAGTTACTCATAAATTGGAGGAAAAAAAATGAATTTTGGTAATAAAAT
>CAMNZV010000187.1 GCA_946575275.1 uncultured Clostridium sp.
TCCTTTAGGATTTAATAAGCAAACTGGAACACCAATATTGTTTGATAACTTTCATCAAACATTAACAAATTATAACATGGTTATATTTGCTAAGTCTGGTGCTGGTAAATCAGTAACAATGAAAACACTAATTTCAAGATCTGCTGTTTTAATGGGAATTGAAAGTTTAGCATTAGATGCAGAAGGCGAATATTCAATAGTTGCAGAATCATTAGGAGGAATTAATGTTGTATTAAGTCCAAATTCAAAAACAATCATTAACTTATTTGATATAGAAACAGAAACAATAAAAGATGAAATTACAGGTAGAGAAAGAACAGCATTAAATGTTGAAAATAAAGTTGAAGACGTTACGCAGGCATTACTTACAATGGCAAGAGGAAGTACAAGAAGCCAAGACGTAAACGAATTAACAAAACAAATTATAGCAGAATCAGTTGCAGAAGAATATCTAGCTATGGGAATAAATAGTGATCCTAATAGTTTATATGAAGCAAGCAATAATTTTAATTCTGAAACAAAGTTATATAGAACTAAAAAGAAAATGCCAACAATTGGTTCTTGGTATAGAAGAATGGTACAAAAAGCTGAAGAAAATAGAAATGAAGATTATAGATTCCATTATAGTTATTTACTAAAAGTATTGAAACAATATATAAGAGAGTATGACGGTCAAATGGCATATTTTGATGGTCAATCAACTTTTGAATTATTAGAAGGAGCACCTTTTATAAACTTAGATATTTCACAATTAGAAGAAAGATTTGCAAGACCACTTGCACAACAAATTTTGTTGTCATGGATTTGGGAAAAATATGTAAAGAAAAATAGTGAAGATAGAAAAAAAGCTAGTAAAAAAAGAGTAATTGTAGATGAGGCTTGGATGTTATTACCTTACCCAGAAGCCGTAGATTTCTTAAACACAATGGCTAGACGTGCTAGAAAAAGAAATGTATCTTTGGCAATAATATCTCAAAGGTTCCAAGATTTTTATGAGAAACCAGAAGCACAAGCTGTTTTAACATCTTCAGACACAAAATTATTCTTAGCACAAGATAAATCAGAAATACAATACTTAAGAGAAGTGTTTAAATTAAGTGAGGGAGAAGCAGGATTTTTAATAACATGTTTAAAAGGAGAAGGACTTTTAAAAGTTGGATCAGAATCAGCAATATTACAAATAACTCCTACACAAAAAGAATTTGAATTTGTAGAGACTAACTTAAATAAACTAGTAACAATGAGAAAAAATAAAGAAATTCAAGGAGCATAGAAAATGAGTATATTAAAAAATAAAAGGATTTTTCAAAAATTAGGAATAGTTTTGCTGTTAATAATATTCTTTAATTTTGTTGGTACAAATTTTGTGTTTGCTGACGACGGAAGTTGGGGAGGTAAATTATTAGTTCCAGTAATGGATTTAGTAACAACCATAGGAGACGGTATTCTAGGAATAGTACATAAAGCAGTAATACAACAAGACGAAATTTATATTACAGTAGATATGACAACAAAGTGGTGGGAATATTTATCTACAGCCCTAGTATTCATAGCAGCAGCTATAGCAGCTGCTGCGCTAATTGTAGCAACAGCTGGTTTAGCAGCAGCAGCACTAGCAGCAGCAGGAATAACTGTTACGGCGATTGGAGCAGGAACTGTTGTTGCTGTCGCGGTAACAGGTGGAGTTGTTGCTGCTGCATATTATAACAGTAATGTTCTGCCGGCAGATTTAAAGCTCCCTTTATATAATATTTCACCTGAAGAAATGTTTAAGGGTGAAATACCGGCTTTAGATGTAGATTTCATTAATCCAAAAGCTGAAACCAAAAATAGCGAAGGTGATATTTTAAAATCAACATCAGGAGAATTAAGGGCAACAATTGCATCTTGGTATATTGCTTTAAGAACAATATCTTTAGTTGCTTTATTATCAATTCTTGCATATATAGGAATACGTATGTTAATGACTACAGTTGCAAGTGATAAAGCCAAATATAAAGGAATGATGGTTGATTGGGTGGTAGCAATATGTTTAGTGTTCTTTATGCATTATATAATGTCATTTGCACTAGTATTTAACAATAAATTTATAGAAGTTGTATCGTTATTTAATAGCAATAATATGTATATTAATTATATTCAAGATGATGACGGAAAAATTTGGGAAACGCTAGAGAAATTAAAATATAAGTCTGAGGATGTTCATACTTCACAAACAGGTGACGATGTAATTGTTTGGGGAACGGACTTGATGGGAAAATCAAGAATAGATTTACAAATGAACAGAGAAGGAAGTTTTCAATTTGTTGGATATGTAGTTGTATATTTAGTACTTGTACTATTTACATGTATATTCTTATTTACATATGTAAAGAGGGTTGTATATATGGCTTTCTTAACAGTTATCGCACCGATGGTTGCAATGACTTATCCATTAGATAAATTAAATGATGGTAATGCACAGGCTTTTGATATGTGGTTTAAAGAATATATTTTTAATTTATTAATTCAACCAATGCACTTAATTATTTATACTGTATTGGTAACATCTGCATTTAAAATGGCATCAACAAATATAATATATAGTTTGGTCGCATTAGGATTTATGATGCCAGCAGAGAAAATAATTCGTAAATTCTTCGGATTCGAAAAAGCAGGTACACCAGGTATGCTTGGAGGAGCAGCAGGAGCAGCTTTTGCTATGTCAGGATTACAAAAAGTTATGGGGTTAGCTCGTAAGGGTCCAAATGGAGGAAAACCGGCGGATTCATCAAAACAAGAAGAAGCAAATGCTTTAAGAATTAGAAGAAGTGGATTTAATCCAATGTCAGGAATTGCAGGAGATTCTGATCAACAAAGTTCACCTAGAGCTTTAGGAACTAGTGAAAGAGATAATTCTAATGAAAATCAACCAAATGATAGAATGAAAGGCTTAAACTTAGAGGAAGATAGAAATCACTTAAATGGATTACCTGATCAAAACTCTAATACTGGAATTGATATTGGAGATAATGTAAATCCAGAAGGATCAGATATAGATGGAAGAACAAATTCAGATTTAATGGAAAGTTTAGACGCTAATAATACAATGGCTGGAATGACAGATGGTTATGAAAAGGCTATGTATGAAAAGCAAGCAGCCGAAGACCAAAAAGCATTAAATGATAGATTAGTAGATATGGATGATCAATATGGACCAGGATTCTATGATGATGGTGACTTAAGAACTAATAAAGATATAATGGCTAGTGCAGAAAATAATAAATGGAAAGCAGACAATTCTGCAACAGAAGGAGAAAAGCTATATTACAATAATCTTGAGCAAAGTGATAGAGATACATTAAGACAAAGATTAATGAAACAAGATCAAATGAGAATGGATGAAATGGGTAAAACTAAAACAAACAATGCTCAACAAATTCGTGATCAAAGAGCTAGATTGGGAGAAGAACAAAGACAAAGAATGCTTCAACAACAACAAGCTCAACAAGAAAAATTGGCAAAAGAAAACAAAAGAAAATCAGCAATCGGAAGATTTGCAAGAGCAACTGCAGGTGGAACAACAGCAGCATTTAAGAGCTTTGCTAAAGAAAATGCTAAGAAAGTTGGAAATATTAATCCAACTAGATTTATTGGAAAAACTATGGCTGGAGCCGCAGGAGCTGCAACTTTTGGAGCATTAGCAGCAGCAGCTGGTATTGCATCTGGAGATGTTGGAACATTTGCAAAATATACTTCAGGAGGATTAGTAGGTGGATCTGGATTTGGAGAAGGATTATATAACACATTAGAAGCAAAAGGACCAAATAGCAATATGAATGAAAAATTTAGAGAAGCTTATTATGGTGATGATTATAAAAATCAACAAATAAAAGAATATACCGACAGATTTACAAAAGATGATAAACATTTAAAATATTTAAAAGAAACTTTTGGAGATGATAAAAAGGCAAAACAAATCATGAAAGAAGTTGCACCAAGATGTATTAATAATGGTATAACAGATATTCAAGATATTGCTACAATTCAAAAGATGGTTGACCAAAATCCTTCAGATATGAATGTAGATAAAGCAATGAGTGCTGCTAAATATGCAAAACGTATTGGTAAGGATCCATCAACATTAAAACAAAATGATCAAGATCAATATATAATGAAATGGCAAAAAGAATTTACAGAAGCTGGATATAAAGATGAAAACTTAGGTAAGAAGACATTTGATTATGTTACACAATTTTATGACACTCAAGATGGATTAAATAAAATTTAAAAAATAGGGGGAATATAATAATGCACAATTTAAGACAATTTTATTATGCTAACAAGAAACAAATTTGGATAGCGGCATTCATTATATTCTTTCTTTTTGCTATAATAAAATTTTTTGATAACAGAGCATTTTCAAATTCTGGAAGTAAAGATAAAATAATACAAACAATAAATAGTA
>CAMNZV010000188.1 GCA_946575275.1 uncultured Clostridium sp.
TCTGATTCTGACTTAATGCTTAATACCTCACTACTTCCTTTAAGACGTGGAAGTACATTCTTTAGGTATCCAAACAACGATTATGTTTCTCTGCCTAAAATATTAGCTTCAAACAATTATGAAACAGCTTCTATCCATCCGGATAAAGGTTCTTTTTGGAACTATGCTAATGCCTTAAAAGGTGGTATTGGCTTTGAAAATTTTTATGATTATTTTTCATTTGAACCAAATGAATTAATTGGAATGGGATTAAGTGATGAAACTTATTTTAATCAGGTTATTCCTAAATTAAAAGAGCTAAATTCTCCATTTTTTGCTCATACTATAACTCTTACAAATCATGGTCCTTTTGATTTGCCAAAGGATAAAAGAGTATTTAACTTAAACAGTGAATTAAATGATAGTGAGCTAGGTGGATACATTGAAAGTGTTCATTATACTGATACACAAATTGGTAATTTTATTAACCAGCTTAAGGATGCAGGCTTATTAGATAATTCTCTAATTGTAATAACTGGTGACCATGGTGGTGTTCACAAATACTACTCCCATTCAATAGATTCATTATCTACAAAAGAAGATTGGTACACAATAAAGGATACAGTATCAACAGTACCTTTTATTATTTATGATACAAGCATAAAAGAAAGCAAAACCTTTGATACAATTGGTGGTCAAATTGATATAATGCCAACTATTCTTTATGCTCTTGGCATTGATTCTTCTGAATATGAGAATTCTGCCCTTGGTAGAAATCTTTTAAATACAAACAGAAGTTATGCTGTAACTACTAATGGTACAGTTTTTAGTAATAATTTATCTGATAAAGAAGAGGATATGGTTTATGGTTCCTTAGAGCTATCAGATATATTAACTAGATCCAATTATTTTAAAGATAATAAATAAAAAAAAAGCTATGCACTTTTTAATGGGCATAGCTTTTTTTCTATCCTGCAACGGATACTTGGTCTATTCTTATTGATGGTGATCCAATATTACTTAATGGAAATACTAAATCATCTCCTATGTCCTTAATGTTTTTTAGAAATTCAAAATAATTTCCTGCAACTGTTATTTGTTCAACAGGATATGCTTTTTTTCCATCCTTTATATAAAAACCCTTTGCTGCAAGTGAAAAGTCACCTGTAATTGAATTTGCCCCTGAATGTAGCCCTGATAAATCTGTAATTAAAAGCCCTTCATTGACTTCCTCCATAATTTTTTTCAAGGACTTATTGCCCTTTTCTATATAAAAATTTGTAGGTGAAATACTAACTGGAGAAGCATAGGATCCCTTAAATCCATTTCCTGTAGTCCTTATCCCTGCTTTATGTGCTGTTTTTAAATTGTGAAGTAATGTTTTTAATTCTCCCTTAGAAACAATTTCTTTCTTATATGTTGCTACTCCTTCATCATCAAAAGGTGTAGAAGCTAGCCCCTTTTCTAGCAATGGATTATCTATTATAGTAATTAAATCTGATGCAATTTTTTCACCTTCTTTTCCCTTTAGCAAGGAAAAGCCTTTTTGTGCTGCATCTGCATCAAATATTCCAATAAATGCTCCAAGCAATGACACCATGGCTTCATTGTAAAATATAGCTTTATATTTTCCTTTAGGCACACTTTTACCATCAATTCTTGATAGTGCCTCAAGGACTCCATCTTCTGCTATTTTTTTAGGGTCTAACTCTGATATAGAACTTCCTATAGCATACCCTGACCCATCATACATGTTATCTTTGTCCTTAACTATTGGTACTACATATGCTGATACAATATTACTTTTGTTTGTTAGTTCTAATCCTTTAGTATTATAAATTCCATAGTTAGAATTTCCATAGGATACGCTACATCCACCAATATTATATACCTTATCTGAATAAGCTTTTGCTTCCTTTTCCATATTAAGTGCAATTTCAATTAATTTTTCTGCTTTAATATTTTCTAAATCTTTGCTATATGTTACAACCTTAGAATAATTATCATCGCCATCATAAATAAATTGAATATCAGTACTTTCAATAGATTTTGCCCCTTCGAGGGCATTTTTAATAAGCATATCTATTGAAGGTTCATCTAATATTTCTGTATAAGAATATCCTATTTTATTATTTATCTTTCCTCTAAATGAAAGTCCAAAAGTTTTATTTAAGTTATATTTGTCAACATTTTCTTCATAAACAGTTATGCTTAAATTTTCTCTATTTATATAGTATATTTCACATTCCTCAAATCCATTTACCTTAGCTTTCTTAAATAATATATCCTTAAATTCATTAAAATCCATAGCTATACCTCCTATCTTCCACCTACAGTCATATCTTTAACTCTTATCATAGGCTGACCTACATTAACTGGTATACTTCCTGAGGTAGATCCACACATTCCCTGTGCTTGATTTAAATTGTTTCCAACCATATCAATATTCATTAAAACATCTGCACCCTTACCTATTAAGCTTGCTCCTCTTACTGGTTCCTTAATAACACCATTTTCAATTAAATAACCCTCTGCAACAGCAAAATTAAATTCTCCTGTTACTGGATTTACAGAGCCTCCCCCAAGCTTTTTTGCATATAAACCATTATTAATTGATTTAATTATATCTGAAGGATTATCCTTTCCATTTGCTATATAGGTATTAGTCATTCTTGATGTAGGTGCAAATTTATAACTTTGTCTTCTTGAATTTCCAGTTGGCTTCATATTCATTCTTCTTCCATTAAGTTTATCAATCATATAGCCTTTTAAAATACCATTTTCAATTAAAACATTTTTATTAGATTTATTACCTTCATCATCAATATTTATAGAACCCCAGGAATTTGTAATTGTTCCATCATCAATTGCTGTAACTAAAGATGATGCTATTTGACTTCCTAGCTTATTTGCAAACACAGAATTTCCTTTTGCAACGGAAGTTGCTTCTAGGGAGTGTCCACAGGCCTCATGAAATAATACACCACCAAATCCATTTTCAATTGCCACCATCATCTTTCCTGCTGGGCAATTTTTAGCATGAAGCATTGTATGTGCAGTTCTTGCAGCTTCAATTCCATAATAGCTTGGATCTACTTCATCAAATATTTCAAATCCCTTTAGCCTTCCAGGTCCCTCAAATCCAGTTTGGTTTTCACTGCCAATTGATGCTATTGCATTAACACCAAGTCGTGTTCTAATTCTTCTATCCTCTGTATAAATCCCCTCTGTATTGGCTATTAATATTTTTTGGTCCTTATCACTATAGGATACACTAACCTGAGAAATTTCATCATTAAAGCTTTTTGCACTTTTATATGCTTCCTTCATTTTTAATATTTTCTTGCTATAACTTACATCCTCAGGATATAGAGAAATATTGTGAATGTTATTTACATTAACCCTATTTATAACAATACTTTTTTCTTCTTTTAAGTCACCTAAGGCAATAGCTGCCTTATAAGCTGTATCTAACAATCCATTTATACTATTATCATTGGTATAGGCATAAACGCTCTTTAATCCCTTAAATATTCTAATTCCTATACCATAACTTCTGCCACCTAGTGCACTTTCTACTTTATTATCTATAATGCTTATAGAATTACTTATACTATCTTCCTCAAAAATTTCTGCAAAATCACCACCAGTAATTAAGCATTTTGAAAGTACAATTCTTGCTGTATCAATCGTAATCATAATTTCACTCCTTTCTTTTTCTAGAAGTAACTACCCCATTTCTTTACATATTCATTTTCACACCATTCACTCATAATAACTTCTTCATCATTATTAATTGTGATTCTGTCAATGGGAGTATTACTTAATTGTCCATTACTAATAGTATATACTAATATTTCTCCTTTTACTATTATTATAGCTAGATTTCCACTAGGTGAGGTATATGCATCTAAAAATAGAGGTATTTTCCCCTTAAGCACCTTCCATGGTATTGTTAAAATGTTATATTTACTAAGCTTACTATTAACATCTTCATTAATTGAAAAATCAACTGAATTCAAAGTACCAACAATTGGTGAAATTCTCCCCTGAAGACACCATCTACCATTATTTCTAACTACCGTAAAGTTGCTATAATTTATATATTTGTTAAGTTTACTTCTGTCATTAACACTTACTGATGAATAGGCATCTTCATATGCCCTTTGATATTCTGAATTAATCATACTTCCATAAATATCTGCTATTTGTATAGGTGAATTAGTTAATATGTTATCTAATGGTAAAAATTCATATACTGGTGACTCACTAAACCTTTCATTATTAATAACCTCTGTTCCAATATAATCTCCAGAAATATATTTTATATTTCTCTTTAATATTTTATTACTAGATAACCCATTAAAATCAAATTCATTTATTGTATTTACTGATTCTATTGGTTCTGCTTGAAAATATTCATAATAAATATTTTCATCATCATTTTTATA
>CAMNZV010000189.1 GCA_946575275.1 uncultured Clostridium sp.
CCTTACCTTTTCTTAAGCTGCCTTTAACGCATCATTATCTTGGTCTATTCCAATTACCAATCCCTCTTTTGATAACCTTTTTAATATTTCCTTTGAATGTCCAGCACCCCCTAAGGTACAGTCTACATAAACACCATTTTCCTTGATATCTAATCCTTCTAAACATTCATTTAATAAAACTGATACATGTTTAAACTCCATTTTTAAGACTCCTTATATTCCAAGTTGAATCGTTTTTACTGCAATAGAGTCAAAATCAATATTTGAATTATTATAATCATTCCATTTTTCCCTGCTCCAAATTTCAACTCTACTTAATACGCCTATACTTACTATTTCCTTTTCTATCCCTGCATATTCCTTTAAATTTTGAGGTATAAGACCTCTTCCTTGTTTATCCATTTCAACTTCGCTAGCCCCTGCAAAAAAGAACCGTACAAAAGCTCTTGCATCTTTATTTGTTAATGGTAATGATTTCATCTTTTCTTCTAAAATTTTCCATTCAGTAAGTGGATAAGCATATAGACATCCATCCAAGCCTTTTGTAACTACAAACTTGCTTCCAAGTTCTTCTCTAAGCTTTACGGGTACAATCATTCTGTTTTTATTATCTAGGGCATGTTGATATTCACCTATAAACATTTTTGTACTCCTCTATATACTTTACATTTTTTTCTCTCTACTTTCAACCACTTTTCTCCACTTTAAACCACTAAATTATATATTCTATGAAAAATTCTATTTTCCTTCTTATAAATATTAAAAAAATGTGAATAAAAAAGATTAATGATCATTTACTGAAACATTAATCCTTTCAAAGCTAGCTCTTTTAACAATATTATATAATAAGGTTCTCATAGTTCCTCTTATAGAATTTAGCCGGTCTATGTCCAAGCCCCTCTTGAAACATATCTGTTTCAATTACATAATCAGAAATCTTACGTCGAAAATTAGCTGTTAATAATTTTTTGTCACTTATAGCCTCAAAGGCATCTTGCAAATCTCTCAATGTAAAATATTCAGGCATTAATTCAAATCCCAGCATAGAAATATGTAAATTATCACGTAATTGGTTAATGGCATATGCTATAATTTTACTGTGATCAAAGGCTATTCCTTCTGATTCCAAGATTTTATATTCTATATCATGTCTCTTAGACGATATAAATACCTTCACTTCAATTATAGCTGATAGTTCAATGTCTTCATGTGTAAGTTCGAGTCTATATTTATTACTTGTTACACTTCCTGATTTGTTATCCACAGTATTTACAGCAATTCTTTTATAATCTACATGGAACCACTGTGCATCAATAGCATCATACCCAGAATTAACAAAAAACAAATCCTCCTTTGCTAATGCCATAAAGGAAGAAGAGATAATCCATCCTCTAGGATCCCTTTTAGGTTCACTAAAACAATGTAGTTGTGAAAGATTTACAGTAGATACCCCAGTCTCTTCCTTTAATTTCCTACTTGCAGCCTCCTCCACAGTCTCACCTATTCTTACGAAACCACCAGGCAAGGCCCATTCACCCTTATATGGATGTACGCCCCTTTTTATAAGTAAAATAGAAAGAAACTTTTTAGGTACTCTTCTATAATTACTTTTTTCTTCCTGCTTTAGGGTGAAAACTACAATATCTGTTGTAATTGAAGGTCTATCATAATCCCCTTGGTTATATTGTTTTAAATATTCTTGTTCATCTATATTATTGTTTTTCAAAATATAATTTCCTTTCTGTGGAATTTTCTATTTATTATATGGGAAATATGGCATTAATTCTAACTTAAATTGATTCTGCTTATGAAGGGTATCAATTCTCTTCTTTACATTTTCTTCCGGCTCAATTCCATCACGAATATAACTATCTAATTCATCATAAGTAAATCCAAGATTATCCTCATCAGTCTTATTACTTAATCCATCTATAGGAACTTTATCTACCAAATCATTAGGAAGCCCTAGAACTCTACCTATCTCTTTAACTTCTCTAACTGTAAGCCTAGAAAGAGGTGAAAAATCACCTGCTCCATCTCCATATCTTGTTGCATAGCCTACCCAATCTTCTGATAGATTGCACGTGTTCACAACCCTTCCATTCTTAGTCTGAGAAACAGCATATAATGCTACCATTCTAATCCTAGCTGGCATATTAATACATGTTTGCTCTGATGGCGTACCAATCTCCCTTTCTATCTCATTATATAATCCATCATATGCCTCCTTAATATTAATAACAATATTTTTTATCTGTAGATGATTCACTAACTTCTGTGCCATATCAATATCATGTTGCACAGCATTTGGCATTAGTACACCAATTACTCTCTCCTTACCTAAAGCCTCTGTACAAAGAGCTGCTGCAACAGAACTATCTTTCCCTCCAGATATTCCTATAACTGCATTACATCCTTTTCCATTTTCCTCAAACCAATTTCTTATCCATTCTACAATATCTTCTTTAACTTTACATGCATCAAAACTCATTAAAACATACCTCCATGTAATTTATTACGAATATCAGATAAACTATATTCCTTAGTCATCTTCCCATCTCTGTATACACATACTAGCAGATTTTCTTTCTCCTTTGGATATGAATTCTTATCAAAGCCATCTTCATATTTAATAACTCCATCATTATCCTTATACACACGGCAGATTCCTCTTTGAGATTTCTTAAAATTACCTGTGTCTGTCTTAGGATTCTTAAATATCATCAACGGATTTCCTTCAATTTCTCCATAAGTTGCCTTAACTGCAATTCCAAAAGTATCTCTTGTATATGGCATAAATACGCCATCTTGCTGTAAACACTGCATAGAAAAACTACCAACTCCCAAAGATACGTTATTACATGCAAATCCCCTCTCTATTAATATCTTGTATATCTCCTCTGCTCTTTGTGGTGTGATACTATCACCATATAATGCCTTAATATGTGGTGATAAAACCTTATAACCTTTTTTATTAATAGTTCCACCAAATATCTCCCATAGACGAAATACAGTTTCTGTAACAATTTGAACTGGATCACCACTGTCTCCTCGAATTAATAAGGTTCCATTATGATTAATTATATCTTCCTTGCACTCTACCAAAATATTATCTATCATATTCCAGTAATCGTAACTATCACTTACCATTGAAAATGAATGATTAGGATATATCTCTGTTAATAGTCTACGAAGCATACTTACTTCATCACCATCTACTGCCGTATTACTACACATAACAGAATGTTCCGTACTAATAGCACCGTATGCAACAGGTTCTTTGGTACAATCACAATTATAATACCGCTCTAGATATGGAATACTTGGTACTGTGGCTGTATTAAGAAATGATAAACAAAATGCAGCACTACTCCTAGTTGCACTTTCTAAACTCTCCTGTCCACGCATACTAAAATCACCAAGTGCCTTTGCTCTAGGGATATTATCATCCACACTAATATCATAGTATTTATTTACAATCATTCTATACCTATACCCTACATTAGCTGATATCATTGGATGCCACAAAGAACAACTCATAATTGTCTCTATAGAATTAACTACCCAAGCAAAATCAGGATTAGTATTGCTTATCTCAATCATCGGAACCTTAATAGGTACTCTTGTACCCTCTGCAATTGCCTTAATTTCTAATGGTAAATATCCCAAGTCATATAACTTTGCAACCTTTGTATCATCATAGCTTCCCTCTCCCAAAGTATAACTTAATATACGATTATATTCCTCAAGAATTTCTTCTTTTGACCTATTGAAGAAATTATCCTGAAAATATTCTATTAGATATTGCTTTATAAATGACTGCAATCCAAAAATTATTAGATGTTGCTCTTGCTCAATTCTAGTCATTCTTGGTGTAAAATAAGATACAAGCTTTGTAATTCCCTTCGGATATTGTTCATTATGCACTGTTTTATAAAAATCACATAATAATAATGGTGGTGTCATCATAATATTCTCTCCTTCTATACTCTAATTATTCATTATTTTCCTATATTACATCAATAACTTTTATTAATTCATGTTCCTTTTTGTATATACTATCAGTTGTATATATCATATCTACAAGTCCACTCTTTATTAATTCTCCATCTAATATACTATTCTCGCAATGAGTGATGTAGAGCCATATCTTATTTGCGCCCATCTCCCTAAGTTTCTTAGCTGAATGATAGAATGTACCGCCATATGAACATATATCATCAACAATCAAGACCGAAAATCCTTCTTCTAAATTATCTCCTTTAATATCTAGACCTTTAATATCGCCTGTACGCCAATCCCTTTTTTTAATTCCATATGCATATCTATTATTCATAGAAACTGAGTACCGTTTATATGCTCCCTCATCAGGGAAAAATATTATATCTTTCTCATCAGTTAAT
>CAMNZV010000190.1 GCA_946575275.1 uncultured Clostridium sp.
CAGGTGTTATAGATGAAACTACAGCAAAGCAGAAAAGAAAAGACTTACAATCAGAAGCAGATTTTTATGGTGCTATGGATGGTGCCTCTAAATTTGTAAAGGGTGATGCTATAGCAGGTATAATTATTACAATTATAAATATAATTGGTGGTATTTTAATTGGTGTTATGATGAAAGATATGGCAATGGCAGATGCAGCCCAAACCTACATAAGACTTACCGTAGGAGATGGACTTGTAAGTCAAGTTCCAGCCTTACTAATTTCAACAGCAGCTGGTATTTTAGTTACCCGTTCAGGCAGCGAGGACAACTTTGGTAAAACCTTGGCAATTCAATTATCAGGATTTCCAGTTGTATGTGGAATTGCAAGTGTAATAATGTTTGTTTTGGCTTTAATTCCTAATATGCCAAAATTCCCATTTATAATAGCATCAATTGCAACAGGATCCCTTGCATTCTTGCTATATAAAGAAGAAAAGAAATCGTCAAATCTTGAAATTGCAATGCAGGAAGTTGAAGAGCTTGAAATAGAAAGAAAAGAACCTGAAAATGTTATGAAATTAATTTCCGTTGAACCAATGGAAGTTGAAATAGGATATGGATTAATTCCACTTGCAGATGAAAGTACAGGAGGAGATTTACTTCAAAGAATTGCATCTGTTAGGAGACAATGTGCAATTGAAATGGGAATAGTTGTTCAGCCTATTAGAATAAGAGATAATTTACAACTAAAAACAAATGAATATGTAATTAAAATTAGAGGTACTGTTATTGAATCCTCTGAGCTAATGGCAAGTATGTTATTATGTATGGATCCAACAGGAGAAAATACTGAACTTCCAGGAATTAAAACAATTGAACCAACCTTTAATTTACCAGCAGTTTGGATAAATAAGGATCAAAGGGAAGAAGCTGAAATTAAAGGGTTAACAGTAGTAGATCCTATTACTGTTATGGTAACACATTTAACAGAAACCATAAAAGCTCATTCTTATGAATTACTTGGAAGACAGGAAGTAAAATTAATAGTTGAAAATGTTAGAGAAAAATATTCAGCAGTTGTTGAAGAATTAATTCCAGATTTAATAACCATTGGAGAATTACAAAAAGTATTACAAAATTTACTAAGAGAGAAGGTTCCAATAAAAGATATGGTTACAATTATGGAATCTCTAGCAGATAATTCTAGGAATACTAAAGACTTAGAAATACTAACTGAATATGTAAGATTTTCTTTAGGAAGAACAATATGTAATCAAATTGTAAATGAAGATAAGGCTATTACAGTTGTAACACTTCATCCAGACTTAGAAGAATTAATTGCATCTAATATACAAAAATCAGTTCAAGGATCTTTCCCAGCTATTGATCCAGATACTACAACCAAAATATTCCATAGTTTAAAAAATACAATTGATAATGTTTATTTTTACAACAATCAACAGGTAGTACTAGTTTCCCCTAATATAAGATGTGTCTTTAGAAAACTAATAGAAATGGCATTTCCACATTTAATGATTATTTCACTAAATGAAATACCAAATGATGTAGAAATAAGAACAGAAGGAGTTGTAGCATTATAGATGGTTATAAAAAAATATATGGTCAATAATATGAATGAAGCCTTAACTAGAATAAGGTATGAACTTGGCAGAGAAGCAATAATAGTTAGTCAAAGAAAGGTAAGGAAACCAGGAATAAAAGGTTTTTTTACAGAAAAACAATTAGAGGTTACAGCTGCAGTTGAAAATGATTCAAAGGATTATATTAAAAAGACAAATAGTGAGGTACAAAATTCAATCCAAGATATTAAAAGGTTTATTAAGGAGCCTACAATAAATACAAAAGAAGTAAATAGTGTTCAAGAAGAGAGAGTAGATTCTAAAATAAATGAAGAAATTAAAAGTATAAAAGAAGTATTAAATAGGGTTTTGGAAAATACAACTAAAGAAGATAAAGACATAGATATTTTAGAAGAGTTAATGAGAGATAAGGATATAGATTTAGAATTTTATGAAGAACTAAAAAGTAAGGTTGATATTTCAAATTGTGAAGAAAGTATAAGGGAAATTATAAAGTCAGAACTTAAAGTTACAAATGAAAAAATGGAAGGTAATGTAGTATTTGTTGGACCAACAGGTGTTGGAAAGACTACTACAATTGCAAAGTTAGCTGGAAAATATGCCTTGATGGAAAAGAAAAAAGTAGGATTAATTACAGTAGATACATATAGAATAGGTGCAGTAGAACAACAAAAAACCTATGCAGAAATAATGAATATTCCTTTTAAAGTGGCTATCTCTACTAGGGAAATGGAAGAATGAATAAAATTTATGGATGATTGTGATGTTGTATTTATTGATACCACAGGGAGAAGTAGTAAAAATACAATGCAAATATCAGAACTTAGGGTTTTAATTGAAAAAGCAAAGCCTACTTCAATAAATTTGGTTATAAGTTCAACTACGAAAAATAAAGATATAAAAATAATTACTGAAGGTTATAAAGAATTAAAATATGATAATGTTATTATTACTAAGATAGATGAAACCGCAACATATGGTTCAATATACAATATTTCAAAGCGTTGCATGAAACCTTTAAGATATTTAACTACAGGTCAAAATGTTCCAGATGATCTTATGGTTCCAACAAATGAAGCAGTTGTAAATTTAGTGCTAGGAGATGAAAATATATGTTAGATCAAGCAGAAAGCTTGAGAAGTTTATTTAATAAGGATAAACATATCATTAAAGAAGAAAAACAAACTAGGATTTTAACTATAACATCTGGCAAAGGCGGAGTTGGTAAAAGTAATTTTGTTGTAAACTTAGGAATAACTCTTCAGAAAAGTGGCAAAAAGGTATTAATTTTAGATGCTGATATAGGCATGGGAAATGATGATGTATTAATGGGATTATTACCAAGGTATAGTTTATTAGATTTATTAGAGGGAATTTCAATGGAGGATATAATTCAAGAAGGACCTTATGGATTAAAACTATTACCAGCAGGATCTGGTATAAACTCTATAGATGGCTTATCAGAAGTTCAGAGAGAATATATTGTTGAACAACTAGAAAAAGTTAATGGATTTGATTATATATTAATTGATACAGGTGCAGGAGTAGATAGAACCATTTTGGCATTTTTAAAGTCTTCTCATGAAGTAATAATTGTAGTTACGCCAGAACCAACCTCAATTACTGATTCATACAGTTTAATAAAAACAGCAATTTTAAATGAGGTTGATGTGCCTTTAAATATAGTTGTAAATAAGGCAACTAATAAAAATGAAGGTGAAATTACATTTAATAAATTAAACTCAGCAGTTGAAAAATTTCTTTCCTGCAAAATTAAATATTTTGGAAGTATTTTAGATGATAAAAAGTTAGTAGAGGGTGTGAAAAAACAAATACCATTTACAATATTACATCCTAAGTCAGATGCTTCTAGGTCCATAGAATTAATTACTAAAAGAATAGATTTGAAAGAAGATAATAAATGGTATAAACAATCTAAAAGGGTATTTAAAAGTTTAATGGATTTGTTATCCTAGAGAAGTGGAGGAGGGAATAAATTGTATAATATTAAGTTTAATATTAATGGGAACATAATTATTTATAGGGATAATATAGGGTATAAATGTACGGTACAGGACATTTCTGAAGATTATATGTTAATTAATATACCAATAGGTGAAGGTGGCAAATACTTAGATATATTAATTGGTGAAGAAATAGAAATGAATTATTATTACGAAGATACATATTATATATTTAAATCAAGGGCCATAGACAAACAACTTGAAAATAATATACCTTTATACAAAATGGAACTCCCATATGATGTTAAAAAGGTGCAAAGGAGAGATTTTGTCAGGGTAGATTTAGTGGAATATGCCTTTTACAGAAAAGAAAGTATGGAGCCTGGTGAATGGAAAAGGGCAATGATTCTAAATCTAAGTGGCGGAGGAATGAGAATAAGTGTCCAGGAACACTTTGATAAGGATGAAAAAATATATATTAGCTTATATACCGAAGATGAAAAGATATTAGTTGAAGGTACTATTGTTCGTGAAATTACCAAAACAACTAAAGAGCAAGTATGTGGAGTGAAATTTATTAATATAAGTGAAAGAACAAGGGATAAAATAATTCAAAAAGTTTTCAATCACATGAGAAAACAAAGAGATTATGTTTAAGGAGTGGTATTATGACTGCCATGGAATCTTTAAAATACAGAGAACAAATTATAGAAGAATATTTGCCTTTAGTAAAGTATATTGCATCTAGAATTAATATTTCCAATACTAGAATTATGGAATATGATGACTTGGTAAGCTATGGAATCATTGGATTGATTGATGCTATATCTAAATTCGATGAAA
>CAMNZV010000191.1 GCA_946575275.1 uncultured Clostridium sp.
TTGTACTTTCTTAAACCATAAATTCTACAACTGAAAACATGAATTATATTTATTAAATCTTGAACCATTTCTTCTTGGGGAGATAAAACCTCGTTGTTTACAACTACAATTTCCACTCCATTAGCTTGTAAAAATTGTTCAAACCATTCATATCCAAATCTTATAAATCTATCTTTATGTGCAACTATTATGATTTTAATTGATCCGAGCATACAATCTTCTAGTAATTTATTCCATTTTTTACGATTATAATTTAATCCACTTCCAACATCTTCAAATATTTCATCTACAATTATTCCTTTTGCATTTGCATATTGTTTTAAGAATTCCACTTGATTTTTTAAATCATCTTTTTGATTTGCTGTAGATACTCTTGTATATATAATTGTTTTTCTACAATCTTTATCTTGAATTGCTTTACCCATATACTCTACATATTGATTGTGAGTGTAGTATCTTCTATTTGATGGATTTCTAAATGCTTTTAATTTACCCTCATTATCCCATCTTTGCAATGTTTTTACTGGTACTCCGACCATTTCTGCAAATTCTTGTGGCTTATATGTATTCATTAATTCTCACCTCTGTATACATCCTACCACTTTGGAATTTGTTGAGATAATAATGCTCCAATTTCAATAGTCGCTTGTATTCCATAGCTTCAATTAGTTCATTAGAGCGATTTTCTTTAAGGATCCATAAGTTATTTATTTATTTATTATGTTTAGCAGAACCTTACATAAAAAATTCTATTTTCAGGAATGAAGCCACTGCTTATCAATGTTGCAATACTTTTAGTATTACCATGCCAACATCCCGCAATAGGAATTAATCCTTGCTGGATAGCAATCTTGCTAAGGTTTATAATTGTACTTCTTCCGACACCTTTCCTTCTATGCTGTTGGAGTGTGAAATTGCCTACGTCAACATTTTTTTGATTATTTAACATCTTACCTATACTACCATATCCTAAGGTCTCATTATTGTTTGTGATTTTATAGAACTTGAAATTTCCATCTTCAAAGCAACCTTCCCATTGATTCTCGGTAAGACTGTTCATTAATTCATATTCACTTGGACTTACCTCTTTTATACAATCCATACCATACTCTGCTTCACGTTCAGGCTCTCCAAAAATAAAGTTAAATGCCTGTATATCAAAAAATGTTTTAAGTGAATTCATCTTTTCAAATGCAAGCCCAACATAATGTGAGTCATTACTTGCAACAAGGGCTGCTTCAATCTGAAAATCCTCCATTATTTTATTGAGTATTTCTATAGATGCTCAGCGCTTAGAAGGAATCACATAAAACCCTCTTAGCATTTTACCGTTGTCCCATGAAGTTCCAACAGAGAAAAATCCCGATTCTTCATCATTACAAATGATGATATATGGTTCTGCTTCAAGTATCATAAAATTATGAAAACCGTCATTTTTGTATCCAAGTTCATTTAAATAATCTGTGTAAAGATTCAGTATTTCATTCCATTTTGTTTTATTTACTAAAATATCGTTCATTTTTTATTCTTCCTTTCAATTATGAAATCAACGATGACAACTTGTTCAATAAGGGCATTCTATTCTTATACAAATTCCCATTTCTTCTTTATACATCAACTTTACTTATTGGAGTTTTTGCATTACTTTATCTTTTTAATTAGGTGTCTTACAACTGTTTTTAATTTTTTAACATTACACTTTCTTGGATCACTTAAATATATTACGTGGTGGTATCTGGTATCAGTAATATCTACTTGGTATCCATTATCTTTGGCAAATTCGTGCATTGCTTTAACTGTTACAGGTTCATTATCATAAGAGCCAATATGCATACATTGAACGCAGGTACCCTCATCATAAATTAAGAACTCTACTCTTGAAAAATTTTCTTTTTTCTTCTTTGTTGCTTCTTCAATAGCCCAATCAAAATCTTCTTTTGATACAAAGTCAGGTAATCTTATAATAGATATAAATTGCATATCATCTTTTCTATTATAATCCATTCCTTTTATATTTTCTTGCCACCAAAAGCCCTCTAATGGAGGTACTACATATTCAAAGAAACCAGCTATCTTATGTGTTCCTTTATAACTCATTTTAATTCTATAGGCAACACTATATAATAAGCCTACTGTATTTTTATAATCTCCAATCTACTTTACAATTTCCTATTTATATTTTTGAATATAAATATTTCTTATGAAACTGCCAATTAAAGTTACTATAAACATACTAAGGTTATAATAAATTATACAATAATTATCGAGAATAAACCATATTTTTGATGACTTATTTTAACAACTATGACATAATGATGTCATAGTTGTTTTGCCATTATGAATTGTCACCAAGAACAATAATGTGAACCTATTAGAAAAGAATTGTAGTGAAGTTAGAAAAATCAATGAGCATGACAATTATAATAGAAAATTCAGATAAAGGAGTGTATTAAAATGAACCCATATATAGAGTGTCCTCAAATAGAAACAAAAAGCTTTGTTATTAGGCTTATTTTAGAATCTGATTATGAATCGCTTTTTAAATGTTACAATGATAAAAAGGCAGTAGAATTAATGAATGATGATAATTGTGATTTTGGATTTTATGTTGATTCTAAAGATAAGATGCAAGAAACAATACATTATTGGAGAGATTTTTATAAAAAACAATATTTCATCAGATTTTCCGTAGTGGATAAGGTGACAAGAGAAACCATAGGTACACTGGAGGGTTTTAGTGACAAAATAGGTGTTCTGCGTGTAGATATTAACAGCGAATATGAAAAAGTATATTATTTAACAGAACTTTTCAATTTTGCAAAGGAAAATTTTAATGAGATGTTTGGAAATGAATATTTGGTTACTAAGGCTATTTCTAAAGCAGAAGATCGTAGAAAAGCATTAGAAAATTCTAAATGGGAGTTCATTGATACATTCAAAGGATATCATGATTATTATAGGGTTAAGCTTTCCTACTTATAAATAAACAGTAATAGTTGAGCTTGCATCAAAATACTTCGCCCCTTCAAATGCAAGAAATACATTCCAGCATCATCCCACTCGTATCAATATCTGTTTACACAGATATGTTAAATATGGAGATGGCTGTTTCTTTTGACCAAAATCCCAGTTTTTACATTTCTGATATGCAGCCTGAGGTGTGAACAACTCATTTTCGTCCTGTTTATCCTTTATAAGCGCAACCATCTCCAAGAATCGGCTGTCTGACCTAACGAAATCAAAATGGCTTAACACATCTGCAACACTTACTATGTCATACCACATAGCAGGGGCTTTCAGCTTTCTAAAATCTGTGCCCATATAGAACATGTATGGGTGCTTTTCTAAGCTGTTTTCCCATAACGAAAACAATATCATTGCCATTTCTTTGCTGATTTTACTTTTCTTATATTCTGGAATATAAGAAAGTAGCTTTAACATTATTAATGTGGCATATGGACAACAATCATCTTTTCGTCCTGGACCTCTAAATTTCCCGTGCTCTTGAGAAACCACACACGGAAAACCTTGAGTTTTGTAGAAACCTAAAAGGTATTCCACGCCTTGCTTAATATGATTTTCATAGTTAATTCCTGCTTTAAGCAAAGCATAAAGCAACAACGGAGCATCACATAGACACCAACCAAATGTATCTTCTCCACTTCCTCCAAAGTGTTTTGGTATATTGGTTAGTGATTGATATACACCATTTTTGTCTTTATGAGCCATAATTGTGTCCACGGCTTTTTGTATTTCCTCAACATCAGTGTCTAATCCAATCTCCAACAAAAATAATAATTTGTGTATTGGTAACTCGGGGTTCTTATGATTACTTACTAGAATGCTATGAAAATCAGCAATATCATTCAGGTATGACTTGATTTTGGGTTCAGACAAAGCTTGTTGTCTCAACTCCTTCAAATCTTCCTTGCTTTCATTTAGAAGATTAATTCTTGTTGCGTAAAGCAACCACGACTCGCCATTCTCTAAAATATACTCAATATAACTCATAATCCCCATCCTTCGCACAAAAATAAAAATCAGTATTACACTTTAAATTTGGTCATTTGATTAGATAATTCATGTTTCTTTAAAGACCAGTGCATCTTTTTATATTATACCAAAGAAGCACTAGCCTCTCAATTAGTTTCTACTCTTAAACAGAATCGTTTATCTTATCTTCACGCTTCTTCTCCGCAATCTTCTCATGAATATTGGTATTATAAAGCCTGTAAAGATCAGTATCCTTGCTTATTTGATTATCAAACGGAATTACTACCGAACCGCCAATGTCGTCAACTTAAGAAATAATAATAATTTAATATTAAAAACACTTGACAATAGTGGAAAAATTTGCAGCCTTGCTAT